>DASQDA010000621.1:0-4006 GCA_035634435.1 Polyangiaceae bacterium | reverse complement strand
CGACTCTTGGGGCTACCGGCGAGTAGAAAGTAGCCTCCTGTGACGAGCGCGCCCGCACCTAGCCCGAGGCTCAGGTAAGACACCGTTCGGTTCGTCCGGAATGAATCAATCTCCCCGGAGCGCCCGGCGGGACACGCCGGTTTGCAAACGGCGTCGAGCTCCGACTTACGCTGCAAGGCTGTGAACCCCGTGACGACCGCGACACTCACGCCGACGCCCCCGACGGCGATTCCGACCCAGCCGAGCGTGTTGCTAGGTGCATCGTTCGCCACGGTCGGGCTGGCTGTCGCCGCCGAGGGCGCTGCAGGTTGCAAGGGGCGCGCCTCCTGGTCCAGGTCCAGATCGAGTGCTTTCGTCTCACCCTCGTCGAGCAGCACCGTGCGGCGCACGGGCTCGTGCCCGGGCATGCTGGCGGTGATTTCGTGTAGACCAGGATCGACGGGCTGCTGCACGTCGAGCAGCGCGCGCGGAACGATGCGTCGATCGAGAGTCACATGGACACGCTGGGGGTCTACGCGCGTGCTTCTGACGCGAACCTCCAGGTGCGGGATGCGCGCGCGGACTGCGTCTCCCTCGCGCTCGGCCTCTTGGACCGCCTTGCGGAAGGCTTCGGGAGCGTCCGCTGCCAGCGAGGTTCGTTGCGTCTGCTCGTATTTGTCGAGCGCCTCGAGCAAGCGGCCCTGACGCTCGAGGGCTCGCGCTTCCATCACGCTGATGGAGGGGGCCTTGAGCAGCGTATAGGCGCGCTGGAAGCGGTCGAGCGCCGTTGGGTAGTCGCCCCGCTCGAAGGCATCCGCGCCTTGCAGGGCGATATCGCGAGCGGCCGTGCGCGTAGCGGCGTCCACGGGCTGGCCGCTGGCGAGGCCACTCGCCGACAGCACGAGCGACAGCGCGAGGGCGCACCGGCTCGAACGCCGACGCCTCCTGCGTCGAGCGTGATCAAAAGCCGAAGTCATGGCTCCGCTTGAGCGCAGCACGCTTGCTGCCGTTCACGCCTTTCGACTGCACTGCGGGTCGTTCTGCAGCGCTGCCGAGGGGCAGGGGAGCGGCGCTCGCCGAGGGCGGCGACGGCACGCTTGGAGCCGCAACGGGCGCTACTTTGGGCGAGGACGCGGAGGGCGTGAGCGAGCGGGTGCTGCTCGTTGGGGCTGGCTGCGGGGCTGCTGACCAGCGCATCGCTGCGATGGTGGTGAGAGCACCGAAGATGGCGGCCCCCAAGCCCAAAGCCGCCACTGTCGTTGCCTGCGGACCAGCGGGCGCAACTCTGCCGGCCTTGTTGCTCGGCTGCGCCAGCAGCGCGCGCCGGGAGTAAGCGTGCTTGTCCGGCGTGCCCGCTTGCGAGCTGCGCCGCTCGGCGCGTTCCGTGAGCTCTCGTGGACCTGGGGGAGCCGACGGCGGTACGTCCATGCGCACCCCGCTGAGCGCCGCGTCCAGCCAGACCGCGCGGATCGAGTTGCCGGAAAGATCTTCCTTGATGCCGTGCTCATAGAGCCAGAGCGCCAGCGCCTCGCCGAGCTCGGTCATGTTCGCCCAGCGCTGTTCCCGCTCCTTGGCGAGCCCTCGCTCGATCACCAGCCAGAGCGCCGCGTCGCCAGCGCCGCAATCATGCGATGGGATGGGCGCTTCGTTGATGATGGCGTGCATCAAAGCGTTGTAGTTGGGCCTGCTGAAGGGAATGCTGCCCGTGATGAGCTCGTACAACACGATGCAGAACGACCAGACGTCCGTGCGTTGATCGATGTCGTCCAGGCCCAGTGCCTGCTCCGGCGACATGTATTCAGGGCTACCAAGCACGGCGCCGAATTGCGTGATCTTGCCGTCCACCGCGTGGTCGACCTTGGCGATGCCAAAGTCGAGCAGCTTGGGCTGCTGGCGCCCCAGCGCGTCGGAGGCCATGAAGATGTTATCGGGTTTGATGTCCCGGTGAACGATGCTGCGCTCGTGGGCGAGGCGCAGCCCGTCGGCAATCGGCAGCAGCATCTGCACCGCGCGGATCGCCGGTACACGCACTTCGCGGCCAAGCAAGACGGACAGGGTTTCCCCCTGCACCAGCTCCATGACCAGGAACGGATCGCTGCGGTTGGTCCAACCGAAGTCGAACACGCGCACCAACGCGGGGTGGCCTAGACGCGCCGCCGCGTGGGCTTCCCTGGCCATCCGCGAGGCAACGCCCGGTGCCGCGGCGCTCGCGCGGATGAGCTTCAGCGCAACGTCGACACCCAGCACCAAGGAGTGCGCCACCCACACCACTCCCATGCCGCCGCGCCCCAGCTCGCGTACTAGGCGGTACCGATCCGCAACGACCTCACCCGCCAGATAGGGGCTCGCTTCTGGGAGCGGGGCCATTCGGCCCTTCTCCAGCGTGGCCTCGCTGGGTACCTCGGCGGATTCAGCCGCCACGGTGTCCAGCAAGAGCCGTGGGAGCGCGCGTGGAGCAGAGCCGGTCATCGAAGCAAACTCACGCTGTTACTCGGATATCCCGCGTCCGTGAGGCGCCCCGGAAGCTTCCCGGGGTCCCGACGAGACGAGACCCAAGTCCGTACGGCCCAAGCTCCGATTGCGATAGCCGGTTGCTGTCGATGACGGCGCGGAACGGGCGCGCTGGCGCACCGCACCCTACGCTGGAGCCACCCCGTCGCTCCGTCGCCCCGCGCGTTTACTCGCGCGTCTTCATGAAGCGCACGTCGGGCCAGTCCTTCTGCGCGGTCTCGAGGTGCCAGGCGTTGCGCGCGAGAAAGACGGGCTCCGAGTTGTGATCGTCGGCGATGTGGCTCTCGTTGTCGCGTACGAAGCGCTCGAACAGCTTGGGGTCGTCTGCCTCCACCCAGCGCGCGGTGTGCAGAGCCGCGGTCTCGAACAGCACCGGGATCTCGTATTCGCTCTGGATGCGATCCGCGAGCACGTCGAACTGCAAGGACCCTACCACTCCCACGATGTAGTACCCGCCCGTACGCGGCTTGAAGATGCGCGCGACGCCCTCCTCGGCGAGCTGCTCCAGGGCTCGCGACAGGTGCTTGGCGCGCATCGGATCGGTCGGGCGTACGCGCTGCAACAGCTCGGGTGCGAAGCTCGGAATGCCGGTGAAGTTCAGCAGCTCGCCCTCGGTGAGCGCGTCGCCGATGCTCAGCTTGCCGTGATTGGGAATGCCAATGATGTCTCCGGCGTAGGCCTCTTCCGCAAGCTCGCGATCCTGAGCCAGAAACAGCACGGCGTTGTGCAGCGAGAGTGAGCTGCCGGAGCGTGGATGCGACAGCTTCATCCCGCGCCGGAAGTGACCCGAGCACAAGCGCATGAAGGCGATGCGATCGCGGTGCTTCGGATCCATGTTTGCCTGGATCTTGAAGACGAATCCGGTCACCTTGTCCTCCTCGGGGGCAATCACCCTTTGCTTGGCGCGCTGCGGACGGGGCGGCGGGGCGAGCTCTCCCAGGCCGAGCAACAGCTCACGAACTCCGAAGCTGTTGACCGCACTGCCGAAGAACACGGGAGTGAGGTGTCCCTCACGATAGGACTGCAGATTGAACTCCGGGCAGAGTCCGCGGGCCATCTCCACCTCGTAGCGAAGCTTCTCGACCGCGCTTTCTGGCAGCAGCTGATCGAGCTTTGGGTCGTCGAGCCCCTCGCAGACCTCGCCGGTGTCACCCAGGCGCTCGCGGGCTCGCTGCATCAGGATCAGGCGATCGTGGAACAGGTCGTAGCAGCCGAGAAAGCCCTTGCCCATGCCGATTGGCCAGCTCGCGGGCGTCACGTCCAGCGCCAGCGTCTGCTCGATTTCGTCCATCAGGTCGAACGGGTCGCGGCCCTCGCGATCGAGCTTGTTGATGAACGTGATGATGGGCACGTCCCGCAAGCGACAAACCTCGAACAGCTTACGCGTCTGCTCCTCGATGCCCTTGGCTGCGTCGATGACCATCACCGCCGAGTCGACCGCGGTCAACGTGCGATAGGTATCCTCGCTGAAGTCTTGATGCCCCGGCGTGTCCAGCAAGTTGAAGATCTTGGTGTC
>DASQDA010000620.1:0-1832 GCA_035634435.1 Polyangiaceae bacterium | reverse complement strand
CAGCAAGAATATGCCACCCCCGAGCAGCGGCAGCCACGCCGGCGAAGCGGGCTCCGGAGGCGGGGGCTCCTCGTGGTCGTCGTGATCGTCGCCGTCGTGCTCCTCGTGGGCTTCACTCGGTGCGTGGGCGTTCGCGCTCATGGGCCCGGCTTATCTCGTGAACGAGGGACTGAATCAAGTCCTTCCCCGAGCGGCGCGCTGCTGGGGCGACGCACCCCCTCACGGATTGGCGTTCAACGCGAGCGGTCGCCGGTGTAGGCTGACCCACGACCCGGTCGCGCGGCGGCCAGTCGCCACAACGAATGGCCCAGCAGCAGCAGCGTTACAAAGTCCTCGAGAAGATCGCTTCCGGTGGCATGGCCGAGGTGTTCCGCGCCGAGAGCGCCGGCCTCGAAGGGTTCAAGAAAACCGTTGCCATCAAGCGGGTGCTCCCCCACCTGTCGGAGAAGAAGCAGTTCATCGGTATGTTCCTGGACGAGGCGCGCCTGTCGGCGCACCTGTCGCACTCGAACTGCGTTCAGGTCTTCGACATCGGCGTGGGCGACAACACGTACTTCATCGTCATGGAGTACGTCGATGGCTCCGACCTCAAGGGGCTCATCGAGTACCGCCGCAAGCTCGCGCAGCCGTTCCCCATAGAGGAAGCGTGCCTGGTTTGCGTACGCATCTGCGAAGGCCTCTCCTACGCGCACGAGCTGACCGATAGCCGCGGCGAGAGCATGCACATCGTGCATCGCGACATGTCCCCGCCGAACGTGCTGCTCACGCGTCACGGCGAGGTGAAAATCGTGGATTTCGGGCTGGCCAAGGCCAATAGCCAGCTCGAGAAGAGTGAGCCCGGCATCATCAAGGGCAAGTTCAGCTATCTTTCGCCCGAAGCCGCGCTCGGCAATCCGGTGGACGCGCGCACCGACATTTTCGCGGTCGGCATCATTCTCTGGGAGCTGCTGGCGGGCCGTCGACTGTTTCTCGGTGAGTCGGATCTGGAGACCGTGCGCCTGGTGCAGCAGGCGCGCATTCCTTCCGTGCGCCAGTACAACCCGCGCGTGCCCGCGGAGCTGGACGCCACGCTGATGAAGGCGCTCGCGGGTGATCCGAAGCAGCGCTACCAGACGGCGCGCGAGCTCGGCCGCGACCTGAACAGGATCCTCTTCCACCTGAGCCGCGACGTCTCGAGCTTCGACCTGGCGCAGCTGGTGCTGCCCATCTGGCGCGAGCGCACGGACAAGAAGCGGCGCACGCAGGTCGACCGTGGGTCCATCATCGGCACCCTGATCAACGAAGCGCTGTTCGAGTTCATCTCGCTCGAAGAGGAGGCCGAGCGCAAATCACAGGCGTCGATGGTGGGCGCGATTCCGCTGAGCCTGGGCAGCTTCGAGAACGTTCAGAACTGGGCCGACGATCTGGGTTTGCACCGTTCGCCGGCGGAGGACCCTGACAGCCTCGAAGTGGGCAACCTTGCCGCTCTCGAAGACGATCCCATCTCCGGCCACGTGCGTGCAGCGCAGCCAATTGCCGCCGCGCCGAGCTTGCGCCGCGTCGTCGCGCCGCGTGTGGCCACGCCCGTGCCGCTCGTCACCGCGCCGCCTGCGCCGCCGCCTCAGCACCGGCCGCCGCCTGCACCTACGCCGCCGCCTCAGCTACAGCTGCCGCCCCCAGCGCTTCTACCTTCCGCTTCGCCAACTTTTTCCCAGGCACCGCCCGCGCCCGGCCGCAGCAGCGGTAAAGCAAAGCTGGTGGGCGGCGTCACCGTGCTGCTGCTGATCGCCGGCTCGGTGGGTGCTTACCTGGCGGGCGTCTTCGGCAACTGAAGACGAACGTCGGGGCGAGCC
>DASQDA010000619.1:0-2206 GCA_035634435.1 Polyangiaceae bacterium | reverse complement strand
TACCAGCAAGACGCTCACCGACTGCGGTAGTCGACGTCGCTTCAGCTGCGGGACACGCTCTTCGGTGGAAACCAGCCGAGCGCTCTGCGCGTCCATCATCGGCAGGTAAACCCTGAACGTGCTGCCGCGATCGACCTGGCTCTCCAGGGTGAGCTGCCCGCCGTGCAGGCCGACGATCTCGCGCGCGGTAGCCAACCCGAGCCCGTAGCCCGCCCCCTCGCGTTTGGTCGTAAAGAATGGCTCGAACACGCGCGCGCGGGTCTCCTTGTCCATGCCCACCCCGGTGTCGACCACGGACAACACGGCGAGGCGGCGATTGGGCTCGATGTCCAGCTCGGGCGGGTTGCTCTTCAACTTGGTGGCTGCAATACGCAGGGTGCCGCCATTGGGCATCGCGTCACGCGCGTTCAAACACAGGTTGAGCAACACCTGGTGCAGCTCGGATTGACTGCCATGGACGATCACGTTCGGATCGATCCGCGGCTCGATGCGGATGCTCTGATCGAGCGTATGCCGCAGCATACGCACCACCTCCGTCACCAGGGCCGAGACGTCAACGGCAGCTCGCGTCGCGGCGCGCCCACGAGCAAAGGAAAGAATGCCGCGCGTCAGCTCACCGGCGCGCGCCGCGGCCAAGCTGAGGTCCGAGATGCACTCGCGCACCTCCGCGTCGCCCAGGGTGCGCTGTGCGGGCAAACCGTCCAGGTAGGCAGCGCCCGCTTCGAGCGCGGCCAAGACATTGTTCAGGTCGTGCGCGATGCCGACGCCCAGGCGCCCGATGGCCTCGAAGCGCTGGCGTTGAATGATGTGATCTTCGACGGCATCGAAGGCGATGATCTCGAGCACGATGCGCGGCCCGATACGCAGCTTGTCACCGTATGCGAGCTGGCGGCGCTCGACTCGCGCACCATTGACGAAGGTGCCATTCCTGCTGCCGAGATCCTCGATCGTGAAGACTCCGTCTTCGCCGGCGCTGATGCGGGCATGCAGGCGCGAGACCTCGGCATCTTCCAGCATCACGTTGGCGTCCGGCGAGCGGCCGATCGTCGCAGCGCCCTCGAGCTTGAACTTCTGCCCAGCAACCCGCCCCTCCAGGACGACGAGCTGCGCCGGGGCCGGCGGTCGCTGCGTCGTCGCCTGAAGGCTGCTAGCAGGTGCGTTCGATTGGGTCATCACGCTGGGAGCCACCGCCCGCTCCGGCCCTGGCGCGGTAGTCCAGATCGTTGCGGGCGTGACACCTGGCACAAACGGTCAAAGCCGCCGCGCCTTTAGAGGCGCGTGGGCCAGGGCCCGCAGCGACCGCCGTTCAGGGGCCCTCAAGCAGCGAGCGGAGTGCTGGTTCCTTGTCGAGATAGCCAGGATTGAAGACGTACAGGTCCGCGTTGACCGCTTGGCTGAGCACCGCGTGCATGCCCGCGAGTGGACCAGAAGTGAACTCACAGCGGAAACGCGCTGTGCTACGGCCCTGTGTCGCAGCCACTTGCCACGTCTTCAAAACGCGAGAGGCGCCGATTTCCTCGCAGCTGGTCACGTCGGGTAGCTTGACGTTGAAGCGGCTGAGCGACGGGTCCGCAGCCCAGTAGCGGGCCATCAGCTGATAGGTGCCCGCGAGGCGTGTCGCGGAGCAGAGGCGCTCCTTCGACTGCTCCTTCCTCGGATCGGAAGGCGCGGGCGGGTCGCAGCTCGGGTTCGACGAAGCGCGATCAGCGGCGCCGCGATGCATTGCGACCCAGCCGAGAAAAGTCTTGAGTAGCTCGAGGTTCGCGCGTCGACGCTCGGCCATCGCACGGTTGCGCGCTTCGACTTCTCCGCGTTTGGCCACTATCTCTCGATCGAGCCCCTCCACCGACCCGCGATCCTCACAGTGCTTCCAGGCAAACTCGCGCCATTGCGCGGCTGCAGCGAAATTGTCGGTGGCGAGCGCCTGCCGCGTCACCTGTAGGCCCTGGTCACACTTTTCAGTATCCTTCTGGCTGCAAGCCGGCGACACACCGAGCAACAGCACGACGGAAGCTCGCAACAGCGGGGTCAGACCACGAACACGCATTCATCCGGTAAACCAGAGTTTGCCGGAGGTCGCAACCAGCATGCGCAAACGCCCCCGCGGCCGGGCGTTCAGGTCACCGGGTTGCTTGGGAGTCGGCGAAACGCTCGAGCTCGGCTTGCAGCTGCAGAATGCGCTCGCGCGTGCGGCGTTTGAGCTCCG
>DASQDA010000618.1:0-9728 GCA_035634435.1 Polyangiaceae bacterium | reverse complement strand
CGGCGTGCAACGCCGCAGCGATCTCTGCCGGCCCGTGCTCGGGGTGCGCGATCACGTGCTCATAGACATCGACCATGGCACGCGCGTGAACTTCGTCACTGAAGCTGTCGGTAGCCCGCTGGGCACGCTCGCCCATACGCTCGAGCGCCGGTCGGTCCGCAAGAAGGTCGTGCGCCGCAGAAGCCCAGACCTCCGGCCGCCTTGGGGGCAGTAGGCGCCCGGAGACCCCGTCCTCAACGAGCTCCGGGCCCCCGCCAACGTTGCTCACCAGCAGCGGCGTCTTCATCGCCATGCTCTCGAGCATGACGTTGGCAAAGGGCTCGTCCCAGGACGGGAGGAGCGAGAGGTCGATGTCCTGGATGATGCCGGGCACGTCGGCACGCTGGCCCAAGAAGTGGACCCGATCCTCGATACCAAGGGTGCCGACCAGGCGCTGAAGGGTCGCGAGGTAGCCGTGGTTGTCGTAGCGCACGCCCTTCCCGTCGAAGGCGATGCCGCCGACGATGAGGAGGTGCGCGTCGAGGCCGAGCTCCAGCAGCCCGGCGAGCGCGCGGATGGATGTGTCCTGGGCCTTCCAGGGTGTGATCTGCGCGATATGGCCGAGCAGCGGGAGCCCCGCTGGGATTCCGAGCTCTTCTCGGATCCCGGCGGCAGGAACCCGGCTTGGGTCAAATCGCTTGCGATCGAAGCTGTTGTAGACGTGGGTCGCGAGTGGGCGGTCGAAGGCCTCATTGAATCTGCGGGCCGTCTCCTGCGAGACGGTGAGTATGGCGTTGGCGGAGCGGCTTAGCGCAGTGCTGACTACGCGGCCAACCGCGGTGTCGGGGATGTGCTCATGGGCGCGAACAACGAGTGGTATCCCGTGCTGCCGGCTGGCAAGCGAGGCCATGAGGCCGGCTCGTGGCGTGTTTGCATGCAGCACGTCCGCGCCGAACACGCGGGCAGCGCGTGCCAGTGCAACGCCTCCGCTGCCCAGCGACAGGAGCTTGACCGGAGTTTGCACGGGGTGTAGGCGCAGGCTGGCATCGAAGGCTGAGACCGAGATGCGCTCGACCGCTGCCTCGTCGACGACCTTGGCGAGCGGACCCCCCGGGGGACAGGCGACCGCCACGCGGTGCTCGCGCTGCACCTCCTTCACGAGGCGCATGAGCGCGACCTCGGCACCGCTGGCGGCGCTTGTGTGATTGACGAAGAGAACTCTCATAGCTGGGCCCGGGGCAGCATATAGACGCGGGCAAGCGCTTCGGCGCAGTTCTGAGTCTCTGCCGCGATGTTTCGCAAAGCCGAGTGGTGCAGTCGCGCGGGCGAGGTTGCGGGCGGGCTAGCTCCCGAGATCCAGTGCATTCAGGCGCTCAGCAAGAAAGCGACCGATTGCCGCCTCCGAACACCGCTCGCGCCACCAAGTCCTCGCTTGCGCCTGAAAACGCTCCATGCCGGTGGATTCCGCGAAGATCGGCGCGAGGACGGCGTCGAGTTGGCCCCAGTTGTCTACCTGGAGCAAAGGGGCGCCACGGTAGAACCAATGGTTGGGAAGGCGCTCGGACACGACGACGCAACCCGCGCGCAATCCCTCCAGAACGCGAAAGGTCTCGACAGACGTTCCCCTTGGTGCGAGGCAGACGCGAGCGTCCATGAGACCTCGCGAGTAGGCGAGCGCCGATGCCTCCGCGGAGGCCTGGAACCCACTGGTAACACGCACATCGATGCGGAGCTCCGGGCAGCTCAGTCGCAGCGCGCGGACGGCCGAGAGCATCTCGCGCCGTGCTCGCGTCTTCGGGGTCATCCGCCGGCGCAGCGAAGCTCCGTGCTCCACGCTCCCCGCGAAGAACACGTCTGTAGGGCGCTGGCTCATGGGTAGGAACGGAAGGTCGAGCTGATTGAAGGTCCCTAGCGGGATCGTCGACACCGGCGCCGGGGGTGGCAGGCCTCGCCGGCGCCGCAGCGCTCGCATGCGCGCGTGCGCGAAGCCACCAGGCAGCCAACGAGCCCAGCGCAGTCCATATTGAGCGAGCTCCGTCAGACCCGTGATGCCCGGATTGCGAAAGGGCCCGGTTCCGAGCGTCGGGTTGGTGCCGTAGCACTTGAACACGGCCTTGACCCGGTCGACGTAGCGCGGCAGCCGCCCGCCGTCATCGCGTAGAAGCACCGCCACAACCCTGCTTCCGGAGCTGGGCAGCCGCGCGCCGTCCCAGGTCAGGTGGACCTCGATCTCCGGGTCGCGGAGCAGGGGCTCCATCTCGCGGAAGACGCCTGCGAAGTAGCGAGTGTCCGGCCGCTCGGGGCGAGCACCAGCGTGTGGGTCCCAGGGACGCGCGACTCGGTCCTCCGGCAAGTCGAGGAAGTAGCGCGGCAGCTTGCTGGGACCCCTCGAGGCGGGCACGATCCGAGAAGCCTTTCAGGGTGTTCGCTGAGTGCCAAACACCGGGGGACGAATAAGGGGTGTCGCCTTGCGCGCCGCTCGACCACGAGGCGGGCTGCACCAGCGTTACGAGATGCATGGTTAACTACGTCGATGCACGCTGGCCGAGCCGTACACAGCCCAACCGTCCCTCGGCGGCGCGTTGCCTGCGCTCACCCCGTGTGCCGAAGCTAAGCGGGAAGCTTCCCTTGGGCTGCCTCATGGAGCGCTTCGCTTGCCACGCCTGACTGCCGAGGCGGTGGATCCGCGCACCACAGGCGAGGGCGGGTTCGCGGGCAATCCGGAGCTCGTGGGAGTGAACCAGCGCAACAGCACGCGCCTCGCCCTCGTGCACGATTACTTGCTCGTTCTCCGGGGCGCCGAGCGCACCTTCGCCGCGCTCACTGACTTGTGGCCAGACGCCCCCATCGTCACCCTGCTCTACGACCCGGCCGGCACGCGAGGACGCTTCGAGGAGCACGCAATTACGACATCGTCCGTGGCACGACTTGGGGCGCGCCAGGCGAACTTCCGTCGTCTCATGCCCCTATATCCAACGGCTGTCCAGCGCCTGCCGCTCGAGGGCTTCGACTGCGTTGTGTCGAGCAGCAGTGCCTTCGCTCACGGAGTGCGTCCACCTGAGGACGCGGCTCACGTGTGTTACTGCCACTCGCCGTTCCGGTACGCGTGGCATGAGCAAGAATGCGCGCTGAGCGAGCTGCCACGGCCCTTGCGCCCCGCGTTGTCGCTCATGTTGCGACGGCACCGGAGCTTCGACCGCCGTGCCGCCCGCGGCGTCCACCAGTACGTGGCCAACTCCAAGATCACGCGCGATCGCATGCGCCGCTTCTGGGGCAGAGATGCACCGATCGTGCACCCCCCGGTGGACGTGGACCGCTTTTCGATCGGAGAGCCCGCGGACTACGTGCTGTTCGTGGGTGAGCTGGTACGCCACAAGCGTCCCGAGCTTGCCATCCACGCGGCGGCGGCTGCGGGGCGACGCCTCAAGCTCGTGGGCGCAGGACCGGAGCTACCTCGCCTCCGCGCGAAGTACGGGCACCAGGCGGACTTCCTTGGTCACCTCGGGGAGCAGGAGCTCACGCGGGCATACTCGGGCGCCCAAGCGCTGATCGTGCCGAATGTCGAAGAGTTCGGGATCGCGGCGGTGGAAGCTCAGGCTGCGGGGCGACCGGTGGTTGGCGTCGACGCCGGCGGCCTAAGGGAAACCGTGGTTCACGACCGAACCGGGCTACTTGTGCCACCGGGCGACCCCGACGCACTCGCCGGAGCCCTGCGGCAGGACTTCTCGCGCTTCGATCCGCACGACATCCGCGCGCACGCCGAGCGCTTTGATCGCAGCGTCTTCCAGAAGCGAATGCGGGATATCGTCGAGGAGACCTGCCGCTCAAGGCAGAGCTAGCCGCAGGACGACCGGCGCCGCCTTCAGGGCGACCCGTATGCGCCGAGGGCTCTCCCAGCTCTCGCTCACGTTGGCCGAGCTGGCCGGATCGAGACGCTGCACACGTTCCACCCGCTGACCCAGGACGACCTCGAGGTCGTCGGCGGGCGGGGAGTAGTCCCGTCGCGCAGCTACGTTCCACACGCTGACGTTGCGCCATAGCACCAGTGCATACGAGCGAGGGCCCGACCGAAGCAGCAACCGTCGTACATCGTGGCCCTCGCCATCCAGCCCGAGCCGGAGCCCTCCGGGCGCCGATACGGGCTTTGCCCGACCGCTGACCGCCCGCAGCAGGTTGCGCAGGGCGAGGAACGATGCCTTCCGCGACAGGTCGGCGCGGAGCAGCCCAAACCTATTCTCGAAGGCCGGAAAGCCCCGGGCTCGGGCCTCCGCCGCGGGCAATGGGTCGGCGAGCTGGTAGAGGTAGGTTCGCTCGATGCGCTCCCTGAACGCCTCAAGGAAGATACGCGGCGTGTAGATCGTGATCGCCTTGTCGGAGGCCGGAAGGTGGTCACCGCGCGTCATGTCGGTGTGGTATCCGACCTCAGTAATCACAAGCGGCTTCTGCTTGGATACGCGAGCAGCCATCTGCCTCTCGTTCGTCAGGTTGGCCAGCGGTGGACCACCCGAGGAGTAGGGGTGGAGGTTGCCGCGGTCCAGGAACGGAGACAGATCCCCAAGTGCCGCACGTGAGTTGGGCTCGGTCAGGCTCGGGCCGATTACAGGCAGGTGGGCCAGGCGGGGCTCGCCCTTTACCCGCCTATAGAGCTCAGTCTGGTAGATGCGCGTGTGCTCTATCCACTGGGGGTCGCCCTCAGCGTCCACTTCGTTGGGCGCCTCCACGGAGGCGACGCCCCCCACGAGGTGATCCCGTACAGCAGCGAGGCTTGCCTCCAGCTCCCGGGTGCCGCCGCGCAGATAGCCGACGATGAGGTTCGATCGAATCCCAGCTGCGGCGAGAGCCTTCAGGCGATCGATCTGAAAGGAGCAACTCGCGCATATCCCATCGCGGATGTGCCTCACTCCGAGCTCGGACAGGCGCGCCTGCAACGTGGGGAAGTCGCGATACGACGTGTCGAGATTCGTGAGGTGCACATTCACACCGACCGATTCAACGAAAGAGTGAGCGGAGCGGGCATCGACGAATGGCGTTCGGGCGTAGGCGCCGTCCGATCTCGAGCCGCCGCAGGAGGGGAGGGTGCCCAGCAGGCAGGCGAGCAGGACGACTCCCAGCAGAGGGCCACGGCCAGGCATGAGCCTCGCTCAGCGGGGGTCGGAAGCGTGCTCAGGGCTACGCCGGCTGAGCACGTAAGGAATGGTTCGCGCCAGGATCTTGGCGTCGAGCCATAGCGACCAATTGGCGCAGTACAGGTAGTCGATGCTCACCATGTCGCTGACCGGCACGCGGCTAGAGCCGAGGATCTGCCAGGGCCCGGTTACCCCGGGGGAGACGTGGTAGCGCCGGCGCTGCCAGCCCGAGAACAGGCGGTCCTCCTCGATGATCAGTGGCCGCGGGCCCACGAGGCTCATGTCGCCCTTCAGCACGTTGAACAGCTGGGGCAGCTCGTCCAGCGATCTCTGGCGCAGGTAACGGCCGATCCGGGTCGTGCGAGGGTCGTCTGCGATCTTGAACAGGGGCGCTGCCTCATTGAGCTCGAACAGCTCATGCTTGCGCTGTTCCGCGTCGTTGACCATGGTGCGGAACTTCAGCACCTGGAACTCGTGGCCATCGCGTCCTACACGGGTCTGCCGGAACAGGATTGGGCCCGGTGAGCTCAGCTTCACCGCCACCGCGATGACGATCAAGACGGGAGTGAGCAGCAGAAGCAGCGCGCTTGTGACCGATAGGTCAAACGCTCGCTTGAGGGCGCGAGACGATGGCGACAGTCCGAAGCCCCGCACTCCGAGCAGTACCTGGCCGCCCAGGTCATCGAACTCGACCGACGTGCCAATGACCTCCAGCAGGCGGGGGAGAACGGCCACACGAACGCCGGACGCAGTGGCCAGACGTACGATGTCCACCACGTCGTCACCACCTTCGTGCGTCGGGGCGACGATGACCCGCTCCACGCGGTGCTCTCCCAGGATGGCCGGCAGATCATCCACGGTGCCGAGCCGCTTGCCGAAGCCGTCGTCCGCTTCATCATCATCAAGCGAGACTCTCCCGACGACCGCCGCGTTCAGGTGCGGGTCTCCAGCAAGCTTGCGCTTGACGAGCTTCAACGCGGTGGAATCGCCGATCACGAGCACACGCTCGGTGCCCGCCACGCGCACGGCAACGAAGCGTGCCGCGGCTCTCGCGGTCACGAGCAGGCCGCCGATCAAGGCCCAGAGCAGCAGAGGGTGAGAGCGCCCCTGGAACTCGAGCGCCTGAACACCCTCGATGAGGAGCACGAAGATCGCGGCCACGGCCACGAGCGCGGGCCCTTCGTCAAGGGTCGTCTTGTGCAAGATGAACTGGTCGCGGTCGTAGAGCCCCGCCATCTTGGTGACGAGCACGTAGAGCGGGAGCAGGACCACTGCCCAGACCGTGAAGCGCGCGCCGCTCACCGCCGCCACTATCAGCATGGATGAGGCAACTGCCACGATGTCGGCTGCCACGAGACCCAGCCGGGTGACCATCTCGCGACGGCGGGCGCGAGTCGGTAGTGCCGATTCCTCCAGCAGTGGCTCGCGCGGGGCGAGCGCAGGCAAGATCTCGTCAGTTCGGCTCGTCTGCGCCATGGCTTCCCATATGTACCGGTCCTAGGTCGAAACCGCCACCAGGTAGGTGCTTCAGCGGCCGAGGGGCGTTGTGCCTGGGCACCGCTGTGCCTGCCCGCGCTCACCTTACCGACCGGCGGGGCAGTTCGCGCTAGGAAGCCGTCGAGCCGTGGGAAGCGGCTCGACGGCGAGCCCTAGGGCTCAGGAGAGGGCTCTGCGCCTTACTTGGTCAGGCGGATGACGACTGGCCCGCCGGCAACGTCGACGGGGATCCGCCGCGGGTTGGCCCAGCGGCGAACCTCTGCGTCGGAGTCGACAGGGTTGAAGCGCTGGGCAAGCGAGACCGGCTCGCCGAGCACCACTTCGAAGTCGTCGGCGGCCGGGTAGAGCTCGACTTTGGCGTTGCGGTCCCAAACGCTGACGTTGCGCCAGAGGGCAAGCGCGAGCGAGCCGTCGTCTGAGCGAAGGAGCAGTTGCTGGACGTCCGCACCGGCCCCCTCGAGCCCGAACTTGAAAGCGCCTGGCGAGGCGACCGGCTGCGCTCCAACAACATCCATCGTTCGCATGAGGTTGCGCAGCGAGAGGAAAGCCGGCTTCGGCGTCCAGTTCGCTCGCATGAGACCAAAGCTGTTCTCGAGCTTCGACCAGCCACGGGAGGCGGCGTCGGCCTCGGAGAGCGGGTCGACCAGCTGGTAGCTGAACGTGCGCTTGATGCCGAGTCGGAAGCCCTCGAGGTACGTGCGCGGGGTATAGAGCGCGACTGCCCGCTCCGAAGCAGGGTTGTGACCGCTAGTGGTCGTCAGGTCGGTGTGGTAACCGATCTCCGTCGCGGAGAACGGCTTGTTGCCGGAGATGTAGCCGCTCGACAACTTCTCGTCCACGATCGTGCTGTAGGGAGGAGCGCCGCCCGGGTAAGGGTGCATGTTCCCCTGGTCCATGTGGGCGGACAGGTCGCCCAGAGCGGCGCGGTTGGCGCGGTGGACCAGCGTCGGGCCGATCACCGGGATGTGCGCCGTCTGCGGATTCCCCTTCACGCGGCTGTACAGGGCTGTCTGATAGTCGCGCATGGCGGTAACCGAGTACCCGGCGTTGATGTCCGGCTCGTTGGGTGCCTCGATGCCCGCGGTGTACGGCAGCAGCTTGTCGCGTATGACTTGAAGGTTGGCGTCTGCGTCCGGCATTCCCTTGTTCAGCCAGCCGATGATGATCTGCGACTTGATTCCCGCCTGCCCGAGGGACACATAGCGATCGTGCGTCCAGCCACACGGGGCGCACAGGCCGTCGCGCACGTGGCTTACCCCCAGCTCCAGCAGCCGCGCCTTGGTCTGGTTGAAGTCGCCGGACGCTGTGTCGTCCATGAAGAGATGCACGTTCATACCGACCGTGTCCCTGAAGGCGTGGGTGGACTTAGCCGACACCGACGGCATCGCCGGATAAGCGCCCGGCTCGACCGGCACCGGGTCCGGCGGGGGCACAACGACCGGGGGAACACCGGTGCATCCGGCGCTGACGAGGGCAAGGACGAGCGTGGCGAGGAGGTAGCGGGGCATACCCGTTCCCTCGACGCTCACCGGGATGCCCGGAAGGCCAGGCCCCCATTACCGGGCGTATGTCCAGGTCAGGCGTCTGGACCAAACGTCCAGGTCGACCAGGGCAATCCCGTGGTTTCAGCCCGGCCAGCCCGCTGCGCTAGCGGCAGCGGCGGGCGTTAGCACCTTTGCGACAGCCCTCGTACTGCGCGGCGAGCTTGGCGTAGGAGGCGAGCAGCGGCGTGCGCGAGAAGCTGCCGTCGCGCTGGCGCACCAGCCCCGAGTACCGGAAGGTGACGAGCTTGAGCGGGCCCGCATTGTCGTACGGCGTGCTCCACGTGTACCAGAAGGCCTGTGCAACGCCGAGCTTGCGCCGCTGCGCCGCCAACTCGCGGTAGGCGGCCTGGAGCCGCTGGGCCTGCCCCCGCCCCGTGGTCTCGAGCCCGAGCAGGGCCCCTTTGGGCACCGTCCCCACGGATCCCGGCCATGACACCTCGGTGAGGACGATGGGCTTCCGCCGGTCGCCTTGCCGGCTCATCTCGGCGCGCACGCGACGCACGATCTCGAGGGTCCGCCGCACCGTGGCGTCGACGGACTTCGGGTCGATCGTGAACGGATGCACCGACGCGACGTCGAAGTAGCGCTTCGCGCCCGCGCGGTAGAGGGCCTTCATGCTGTCCCAGGGAGGGCCGCCGCGCTGGGAGGCCACGAGGGAGCCCGCCACGACCGTCGCCCCGGGGTCGACACGGTGGATGGCCCGGTAGGCCCCCTTCAGCAGCCGCGTGTAGCTGGGCGCCCAGGGGCGGCGGTTCCAGTGCCATGATGCGCTCGGCTCGTTCCAGATCTGCCAGCGCCGGATCGGGTTGGCGGGCAGGCGCGGGTTCTCGGTCCAGAGGCTGCCCCGCGGGCCGTAGCGGCGCACCAGGCGGCGCATCAGCTCGGCATAGCGCGCGGGCTCGCGCGGCGGATAAGTGGCGTACTCCTTGCTTCGCGGGCGCTCGGAGATCCAGCGCGGGGTGGCCGTCACGTTGACGAGCAGGGCGATGCCCCGCGGGGAGGCCGCGGCAGCGATCCTGTCGAGGTGAGCCAGGGAGTACCGGCCCCGCCGAGGCTCGAGCCCGCCCCAATCAAGCGTCACGCGCAGCGACTCGACACCCGAGCTCACCATTAGGCGGAACTGCTCCTCGAGCGCCGCGTCGGATGTCAGGCTCGTGTTGATCATCTCGGGCGGCAGCACCGTGGCAAAGAAGCCGAATGGCGCCTTGCGCTCGGCGCGGGCGCCTTCGGAGTCCTTTGCGCCCTTCGAGTCGTCGGAGCTGTTGCAAGCCGGCAGGGCGAGCACGCAGGCGACCAGCGTGAGCAGGGTGAGCGCGCGGCGCCGCATGTGCCCGAGTGGCGCCTAGTAGGCGCCGTGGGCGCGCGAGATGGCCGAGACCGTGCGCATGAGGATGCGCAGGTCCTTGTCGAAGCTGTAGTTCTCGACGTACTCGCGCTCGACCGCAAGGCGCTCCTGGAAGGTGAGCTCGCCGCGCCCGTGCACCTGCATCGGGCCGGTGACGCCCGGCCGCATGGCCAGGCGGAAGCGCTCCGTCTCGCCGTAGCGCTCCACGAGCCAGGCCTCCTCGGGGCGGGGTCCCAC
>DASQDA010000617.1:0-6664 GCA_035634435.1 Polyangiaceae bacterium | reverse complement strand
AAGGTCCCCCACTCATGTTCATGCATAACAAGAGACTGCAGTACACGGTCCGTGTCTCTGAATCGAATCCTGGTCTGGCGAACCTGATGCTGGAACAATTCGGCGGTCCGCAAGGGGAGCTCGCGGCGGCGATGCGCTATTTCACCCAGGCGCTCGCCGAGGACGATCCGGGCCGCAAGGACATGCTGCTCGACATCGCCACCGAGGAGCTGAGCCATCTGGAGGTCATCGGCACTATCGTGGCAATGCTGACCAAGGGCTCGAAAGGCAAGCTCGCCGAGGCCGCCGAGGAGCAGGCCGAGCTCTATCGCACCATCAGCGGCGAAGGCAACGATAGCCACGTGACTCAGGTGCTGTATGGCGGCGGCCCTGCGCTGATCAACTCCGCGGGCGTGCCCTGGACGGCCGCATACATCGACAGCATCGGTGATCCCACCTGTGATCTGCGCTCGAATATCGCTGCTGAAGCGCGCGCCAAGATCATCTACGAGCGGCTGATCAATCTGACAGCCGATCCCGGTGTGCGTGAAGCGCTCGGGTTCTTGATGACGCGCGAGATCGCTCATCAAAAGTCCTTCGAGAAGGCGCTGTATTCGATGGAGCCGAACTTCCCCGCGGGCAAGCTGCCGGGCGATCCACGCTTCACGGACAAGTACTACAATATGTCCCAGGGTGACGGCGATCGCCGCGGCCCCTGGAACCAAGGTGAGCAATGGGAGTTCGTCACCGAGCGTGACGAGCAGAGCGCCGTGGACGGTCGGGACGGCGGCGCCTCCGTGAAGCTCACCTCCGAAGAGATGGCGGCAGTGAAGAACCTCGCTGCTCGCACGCTCTCGAATCCCACCACCGACCCTGTCACGGGTGCGGATCTGGGCGCGGGTCCCGGTGCAGGCGCCACAACCGGCGAAAGCACGCCCAAGCGCGGCTCCTGAGGCCCTGAACCGCAGGTTCGTGACCAGCCAGCCACACGAGGCCACGCTCTTCCACAATCTGCCGAGCGCCAACGGGCCTCGCGAGCGCGCCGCCGGTGGTTACATCCGGCGGCGCTGGCTGGCATTTCTGGGACCCGCGACGCTCGTGAGCGTCGGCTACATGGATCCCGGAAACTGGGCAACCGACCTCGAGGGCGGTGCCCGTTTCGGCTACCAGCTGCTCTGGGTTCTGGTGCTGAGCAACGTGATGGCGCTCTTGCTCCAGTCGCTAAGCGCTAAGCTCGGAATCGTCGCAGGCATGGATGTGGCGAGCGCCTGTCGCCGCACCGTCCAAGCGAGTCAGCGTTGCGTTGTGGGTGCTCGCCGAGCTTGCCATCATCGCCTGTGATCTAGCGGAGCTTCTCGGCAGCGCGATCGCTCTGAACCTGCTGTTCATGGGCGCGATCATCACAGTGCTCGACGTCTTCGTCATCCTCTAGCGGGTGCAGCCATTGCCGGGCTGGGCTTGCTCGGGTGGGTGTGTGCGTGCCGCTGCGCGCGCCGCGGCGCGAGACCGCCGCTGGCTGAAGCTCAGCCGGCGCGTTCGATGCGCCCGTCCGCGTGACGCGCGAAGCGAGCGCCTTCGGTGCCGTGCACGGGGCCGTCACTCGGCCACGGCCAGCCGCCGAATCGTGGGCGCCCGTAGTCCGAGAAGGCTTGCTGGATCTCGCTGGCTGAATTCATCACAAAGGGCCCGTGCTGAGCCACCGGCTCGCCAATGGGCCGCCCCTGCAGCAAGAGCAACTCGCTCTCCGTGGGGCCATTCTGCAACACCGCGGTCGCATCCGGCCGCAGGACGATCGCGTGCCGAGCAGGGAGCGTGCGGTCGCCTACGACGAGCGAGCTGCCCCGAAAGAAGTAGAGCGTGCGGTTGCTGCCTAACGCCGCCGCGGGCAGTAGAAAGCGAGCGCCCGGCTCGAGCTTCAGCGTCCAGATTGCGACGTCCGCGTCGGGGCGCGCCGCCCACGACTTGGGTGGAGGCGAGGGGGCAATGGCGCTGCCGTAGCGGCCCGCGACAATCGCGACCTCGGTGAGCTTGCCCGTGGCGTCTCGCTCGCTGACCTTGGGAATCGAAGGGCCCCAGAGCATCGCGAAGTGAGGCTCTACCAGCTTGTCGACGCTGGGAAGGTTGAGCCAGATCTGAAACAGCTCGAGCGGGTTCGGTGAGCTCGGGTCGAGCAGCGGAAACATTTCGGAGTGAACGATGCCCTTGCCGGCCGTCAACCATTGCACGTCACCGCGCCCGAAGCGCGCCGCGGCGCCCAGTGAGTCGGCGTGATCGATGAGCCCGCGTCGCACGATGGTGACCGTCTCGAAGCCGCGGTGTGGGTGCTGCGGAAAGCCAGGCACCACGTCGCCGTGGTACATGCTGAAGCCGTCTTTGCCGCCGAAGTCGCTGCCCAGGTTGCGACCTGCCAGGGAAGCCGCGGGCCCCAGTTGCTCGTTGCCTGCGGGGTAGGCGTCGTCGTGGTGCACGCAGAAAAGGAAGGGGTCCGGCGTTTGCCAGGGGAACCCCAGCGGCACGATGCTCTCGACCACCGGCATGGTTGCTCCTTGATTCGCTTGCGTCGGGGCGCCGCGCGCGTCGCTACGGCACGCTGCGAGCACCGGTGCGCTGACGAGCGCGCCGACGACGGTTCGACGGTCCATGGACGTCACAACATAAGCGCCCCGGGGCTTTCAGCAAGGGGCCCGGGGGCGCGGCGCCGCGGGAGCTCGAGCGCCAGCAGACCAAAACCTACCCCCGCCCAGATCAGCTCCTTGGAGCGTTTGAGGAGCACGAAGGCAGTTCCCGTGGCCGCTGGCTCAGGAGCTCCAAGGGCGGCCAGGAACAAGACGTAGCCGGCGTCATGGACGCCCAAGCCTGCGGGAACCAAAAACACGAGGTTGCGCAACAGCGACAGGCCCACCTCGAAGCTCGCGACGGACCAGAAGCTCATCTCCACGCCGAGAAGCTGGAGAATCAGGTACGTCTCACAGGCCTCGCACAACCAAGCGCCGAGGAAACAGCCAACCAGCCGTAGCTCGCTGGCCAGCGGAAGGGAGAAAAAGAAGCGCAATCGCCGGTCGGCGTCCCCGAAGGCCTGCGCGTGGCGGTCGAGGGCCCGGGTGACCGATGGCGCGGGTAGGGAGCGCAGCGCGTGTTGCAGCTTCAGAGCAATGGCGCCGCGCGACAACAGTAGGCGAAAGCCGATGCCGGCTCCGCTAATTGCAAGGCCGCAGCTCACCAGTAAGCCCGGCAGCCCATTGAAGCCAAGGACATGCGTCGAGGCAAGCTCCAAGCTCGTGTATCCGAGCACCGCCGCCAGCAAGATGTAAAGCCCTTGCGATACGAGCAGCAGGTACTTGCGCACCAAAATCGCGGCCGCCGCGCTGGCTGCGGGGAGCCCGCAGTGGCGACCGAGAAGCGGCAGCTTCAAGGACTCGGCGAGCAGCACCCCGGCTGGCAGACACGCCGCAGGCGCTTCCGTGGCTACGCGCACGCGCAACAGCGGTAGAAAGCGCACGCCTTCCTGCTTGAGCGCGAGCTGCCAGCCCCACGTCTCCAGCACCTGTGACAGCAGCTGCGGCAGCAGCACGAGGGCCGCAGCCGCAGCACTCAAGCGCGACAGCAGCGTCAATACCGAGTGCATCTGCACCTCGCGCAGCGTCCACGCGAGTAGCAGCGCTGCGGCGACGGCGGAAGCGACCTGCCACCACCAAAGCCGCTGTCGCGCCGCTTGCTTCACGGATCCACGGCTTACGCGTTCACCTCAACGGTTGCGTGGCGGCAAGCCAAACTCGGCGCGTCACTTCCGAGTCGAAGCCGTCACCTCCGAATCGAAGTCGTCACGGATGCGAAAATCCCGAGTGACGCGGGGCAGCAAAGCGGAGCTCGCGCCGCCCGGAGCCGAGCGTGCGCGTTTGTTGCGTTCGAGCCACGCTAATGCTGCATGAGCCCGCTAGCGTCGCCTCCACTTTGGACCGGAGGAGATTCATGCAATCAGAACATCTGAAGCTTCGCTGTGGGATCACGCTCGCCGCCCTGGCGTGCGTCAGCGCGGCTTGCACCGAGAGCCCGCCTGCAGGCGGGGAGCACACGGCGGACAACGCCGAGGCCAGCCTTTCCAGGGGTAAGCCGCATCATTCCAGAGGCCGCGCCAAGCACCGTCCACGGCCTCAGCAAGCGCCGAAGAACGTTCAGCTGGGTCCGCGTCCCTACTACCTGGTCGAGAACATGGACGAGGGACCGCTGAAAGCCGAGCTCCAGCGCTGTTCGGAGGGCCCGTTCGAAAAGACGGACTTCTCGATCGGTCACCGCGGTGCGCCGCTTCAGTTTCCCGAGCACACCCGGGAGTCGTACGAGGCAGCAGCGCGCATGGGCGCCGGCGTCCTCGAATGCGATGTCACTTTCACCAAGGACCGCCAGCTGGTGTGCCGTCACTCGCAATGCGACCTGCACACGACCACCAACATCCTGGCCGTGCCGGAGCTTGCAGCCAAGTGCAGCCAACCATTTACCGCCGCGGACAGCGCGTCCGGTGCCCCTGCGTCGGCCAGTTGTTGCACGAGCGACATCACCCTCGCGGAGTTCAAGTCGCTCTGCGGGAAGATGGACGGCGCCAATCCAGCTGCCACCACCGTCGCAGAGTACCTGGACGGCACGGCGGGCTTCCGCACGGATCTGTACTCCACCTGCGGCACGCTCCTCTCGCACAAGGAAAGCATCCAGCTCTTCTCCGAGCTCGACGTCAAGTTCACCCCCGAGCTGAAGGCAGCGGGGGTACCAATGCCGTTCGAGGGCGACTACAGCCAGGAAGACTACGCACAGCAGCTGGTCGACGAGTACAAGGCTGCGGGGATCTCGCCGCGCGCTGTCTTCGCTCAGTCGTTCAACTTGGCCGACGTGCTCTACTGGCTCAAGAGCGAGCCGCGCTTCGGAAAACAGGCCGTGTACCTCGACGATCGCGTCGACGCGCCCGGCGGCTACGCTGAAGCAGTCGCCAGCATGCCGAGCCTTGCGGCCCAAGGCGTCCAGATCGTGGCCCCGCCCATGTGGGCGTTGGTAACCCTGGACGCAACCAACACCATCGTGCCCTCCGACTACGCCCGTGCTGCCAAGCAGGCGTCACTCGACATCATCACCTGGACACTCGAACGTTCCGGGCCCCTCAGCAGCGGGGGTGGGTACTACTTCCAGTCAGTGGCCAACGCTATCGACAACGACGGCGACACATTCCAGCTGCTCGACGTCCTGGCGCAAGACGTTGGCGTGCGTGGCGTCTTCTCGGATTGGCCCGCGACCGTTACGTATTACGCCAACTGCAAGGGCCTCTGACGGGGTTCCTGGCATTCCCGAGAGCGTGCTTGGGCTAGCCGGGGCCAGGCGAAATCGTTCTATAGACGGCGCACAGCCGCGTTTGCGATGATGCGAGCGCAATGCTGAGCGCGCGCGCCGAGCGTCGGGGCCGGGTATGGCCACTTTTCGTGCATTTGCGACTGCACTATCAGCTGCTGTTCCTGTCCCCGCTGTTCGCCTGGGGCTTTCTGTTGGGGGGCGGGCGCTCGTCGATCCGCGCCTGGGTTGGTTTCGTGGCGTTTCACTGTTTTCTTTACAGCGGCATCACGGCTTACAACTCCTACTACGACCGCGACGAAGGCCCCATCGGCGGCCTCCGAGCACCACCTGCGGTGAGCGAAGGCCTACTGGGCTTCTCCTGGCTCATTCAAGGCCTGGGTTTGGGCCTCGCCCTCTGGGTGAGCTCGTGGTTCGCCGCGCTCTATTGCTTCGTCATGCTGCTGTCGGTGGCCTACTCCCACCCAGCGCTGCGCTGGAAAGCTCGACCCATCCTGTCGCTGGCGGTCGTCGCCTGGGGGCAGGGTGCCGTCGGCTACTTTGGCGGCTGGCTGTGCGCGCAGGACACGCCGCGGCCGCTGCTCGGGACCGAAGCACTGCTCGGCCTGGGCGTTGCCATGCTGAGCGCGGTTGGCCTCTATCCGCTGACGCAGGTTTACCAAATCGACGAAGACCGCTCGCGCGGCGACGTGACCTTCGCCGTCGCTTTCGGTCACACCGCCTGTTTCCAGTTCGCGCTGGTGTGTGTGGCGCTCGCAAGTGCGTGCAGCGTTCCACTCGTCTGGCGCGTGTTCGGCGGCTGGGATGCCGCGCTCCTGGCTGTCGGCTTCGCGCTCTTGCTGGTGACGATCGAGAGCTGGCGGCGTCGGTTTCACGCCACCGTCGCTGCCAACTTCACCGCTCTGCATCGGCTGCAGCTGGCGCTGTCGCTGGGTACGCTCGGCTACGTCGGGGCGCGGCTGGTGCTGGCGTGAGCACCTGGCGCAGACCCAAGCCCCTCATTGACGTCGAGCGTACCCGCTGTACCCGAGCAACGTCGACTTGACGAAGTGGAAGCGGAAGCCCGGTGGCACGACGCGTCGCACCAGCATCGACCAAAAGTCCGCCGAAAACACCACCGGCGCCGAGCCGAGTAGCTCCCGCACCACCAGCTGATTGTCGAGGCACAACGCCCTGAGCTCCTGCGGCTTGATGAAGAGGCGGAGCACGTGCATGTCGTTGGGTGTGTTCTTGACGAACCACTCGACGCCCTTGATCACGATCAGCCACGCGAGGAAGTTGCGGTTGAAGGTGTGAAAGAAGAATAGCCCGCCGGGCCGCAGCACGCGCGCGCACTCGGCGACGACGCGGCCCGGAG
>DASQDA010000616.1:0-4665 GCA_035634435.1 Polyangiaceae bacterium | reverse complement strand
TCTCCGGATAGAGGAGCGTGCCTGCCCCCAGGCGATAGCGTTTGCCGCGCCAGGAGACGTGCTGCTTGATCGGGGCGATCGCCCAGACGACGAGCGCGGTGAGCTCGCGCAGCGGGCTGAGCACGAGCGGCAAGTACCAGCGCTTTCGGCCGCGCAACGCAAGCCAGCCGCCGCCGTCGCGCAACGCTAGCAGCGTCGAGGCCCACAGCAGCGCCCAGGGGCCCATCAGCCACCAGGCAAGCGGCAAGAGCGCGAGCGGGCTGGTCAAAGGCTCGAGCGCCGCCGCGACAGGCCGCAAACGGAAGCGGAGCATGGACCAGCGCAGATGCCGCGCCGCCATGCCGCGCAGGCTCATGTCGCGCGTCACGTTGCTGAGCACCGTCGGAGCCACGATCACCCGGGCGCCGGCGTGCGCGAACGTCTTGCCCAGGACGAAGTCTTCCGCGAGCACGTCCGCGAGGCGCTCGAAGCCGCCTAGCTCCTCGAGTCGCTGACGCGAAAACAGCATCGACTTACCGACGACGAGAGCGTCGCCCAGGGCGGTGGGCAGGGCCACGCCGGCCGCGGTGAAGCCGCAAAGCTCCACGTTTTCGAGCGCCGCGCCCAGCGAGTTCTCTCCCACCCCCGCAAAGAGATGTGTCACCAGGCCTGCGCGCTCCGTCGCGTACAGAACGGCCATCTCCTGCAGCATGTGAACGGGGGCGCGCACGTTGCTGTCGCTCACGAGCAACAGGTCGTGCCGGGCCTCGGGTAGCAGGCCCATCAGATTATCGATCTTGGGATTCAGCGCTTTGCCGCCTGGATGGGTGACGACCCGGCAGCGCACGTTCGGGTAACGCGCCGCCAGCGCGCGGGCGACCGGCAAGGCGGGGTCGTTTTCGTCCACCGCGCCGAAGACGAGCTCGAAGTCGGGGTGATCCTGCTGGAAAAAGCTCTCAAGGTTGCCGGAAAGATCGGCGTCACAGCCGCAAAGGGGCTTGAGCACGCTGACGGCGGGCGCCCGCAACCCGGCAGGCGCGCGTCGCCGCGTGGTACGCACCACGGCGACCAGACCAGCCACGTTCCAGAGTGAAGCGACGAGCAGTGGCAGCCAGAGCAGGGGCACGCTGTGTCCATGCTAACGCCGTGCCAGCGTGAAGTCCCCAGTTCGGGCAGAGGCCGAGGCAGAGACGGCCGAAGGTTACGCGTTCAGCCACGACCGACTACGGCTGGTGCACCCGGGCTTCGCGGCGTGGTCGTACGGCAAGAATGCCAAGCAGACGCCGACGAAAGACGAGGTGCTCGACAACATCTCGCTGTACTGGCTGACCAGCAGCCTGGCTTCGTCGGCGCGGCTTAGACGACCGGAGCAGCGCAGGCGCTGCGCTGCTCGAGTCTCGTCAGCCGCAGGAAGGACGCGACCGCAGGGCATAGCGCCGTGGCGTCACGTCGCGTCCCGCTACTGCTGCTCGAGCCGGCGATTGCGGATGCCGCCGATTGGCGTCCCGGTAGGAGGTTTCCATTTGCGCATCCGAGCTCGAGTCGCGGGCAGCTCGAGGTTCCGGGAAGCGAGCCAGCATGTCGCGGTAGCCGGCGCTGCGCAGCACCGTGGGACGGCACGTCAGCTGCTCGTTGGCGGTGCTCGGCGTGGGAACGTGCGTCTGGGCCCCGGCGGCCGAAGTCGAAAGAAGGAGCGCGGCAACCAGGCCCGGGCGGAGCAATGAAATCGAAAACATGACTTTCACCATTTCTGCGCAGGCGAAGATGCCGGCGCGCTTTGCTGACCGCTAACGCAGGATGCGTGCCGCGCCGCGATTGAGCGCCCGACGACATCGTGTCGTCGTGGTTCGGACCCTGTTTCCTGCGCGATCATCCGGTGCGCTGGTTCGAGCGTCTGCGCGAGCCACGCTCCAGCTCCCGTTTCGCGCACTCTTCCTGCTTCCGTGCCGTCATCAGGCTGCAACGCTGACCACCGCGGACACATGACCGTCGGACACCGGTTTGCCCGTCGAGCACTGTCAATGATGAGTCGAGCTGACCAACTATGGTCCGCAACCCTGCGGCACCGCCGGCGCGCGGGCCAAGGTGCCGCCTCCAGTGAGCTGGAACACGCGAGCTTCAGAGTTGCGGCCGGCTGCCACAGCATCGGCCGCCTCTCCCGCGCTGCATGCCTCGCCCGGGCTGCCTGCAGGCGCCCGCGACGCCACGACGCACCATGCCGATCGAAAACTCGAATTTCGCGTACCAATACCCTCGTGAAACAACCCAACAGCTGTGTACCACGGCACTTGGCCCAGCGCTCTCCGAGGGCCGAGCTAGTCTGAGCAGCTCGCGCGGCGCGCTGCGGCGATCTTCGCAGCACACAGCTGGACGTGCTGCATGAAGTGCGGCGACACATCGTCGACAAAAGGGAAAACGCCCTCGCTTACCGCGCCCGCGGCGCCTGCGGAGCCCCCCTGCGATCCGAGGTTCTCGGCCCACCCGCGCAGTGTGTCACACGAGAGGCCACGGACGTCGCAGTTGAACTCTTCGAGGCGCGCGTTGGCGGCGACGCAATACGACCTCAGATTGTAGTCCGCCGTGACGGTGCAATAGCACTCGCCGCAATTGAGCTCACAGCTCTCGTACAATGAGCCCGTCGGGAACCACGGAGACTGCGTCAGAAGCGGCAAGCAACGACCGCCCCCACAATCGGTATCATTGTCGCAAACGGTGCGATAGCAGCAGCGGGCATCGAACTGCGAGCCCGGCACGCCGCATTGCAGGACCTCGCGCGTGAGCGCCGCACCACAAGTGGAGGTTCCCATGGTGAAGGTGGGCTCGTCGCAGCGCGGTTCGAACGCGGGGCGCTGTCCGGAGCTGCAGCCGCCGACGCCAGCATGACCCGCGTTGCCTGCGCTACCGCCCATCTCGGCTCCCCCCGCGCCGGCGTCGCTGACGCTTCCGCCCGCCTCAGCTCCCGCCACGCCGCCGACGGCGTCCGAAGGTGAAGCGCCTGCGCCGCCGAGCGTCACGTCAACGCCGCCCACTCCGACGCGAGCAACGCCCGCACTGCCTCCTCCGCCCGCGCGGCTCACTCCCTCGCGCTCGGTCGCTCCACAGGAGACCGCCACAACGCACGCCAACACCGCCGCCGAAACAGATATTCGCATCGTCTCACCCTCCTCTGCACAACCCCGAGCTTCATGACACGCGCAGCGGCCCCGCTCTCGACCCCGCCCTCACAGCGTGGCCAGGCGCGGCTGCTGCGCCGGCCTGCGCGCGCCCTTGCTGCCTAAAGATGAGGCGCGCCGAGCAGCGCGCCCGTCCCCGCGCCGGAGCCCCCCAAATCCGGGCGCGTGCGCGAGGCGATGAACACCTCAGATCCTCAATCGCCAAGCACCGTTGGATCGAGCTTCACGAGGAAGTTGATGGCTTCGCCGCCGTCGTTGTCGTTGCTGATCCAGAGGTCCCCTGCGCCGAGGGCGAGCCCTTCGAGCTTTTCTTGGTCGAAGCGGAACGGGTGCGTGAGCAGATTGGCGACCGTCAGCTTGTTGAGTGGATTGAGCGGGTTATTCGCTGCGCCGCTGGCGAGACGGAAGGTACGGATGGTCTTGTTTGCGGCGGCTCCGGCGAAGCCCTGGTCGCGCTCGATGACGGCGAAGAGGTCGTCGCGAACGTGCAAGAGCTCACTGAGGAACGTGTTGCCCGCGTCGCCTCCGGGATTCGCGTCCAGGGTGTAGAAGTAGAAGCTCCACTCGCCGCTATCCACGTCGTATTCGCCGATGCGCGTGTTCTGACCTTCGTTGGTGAGAGCGCGTTGCATGGCCACGTAGATTTTGACGCCGCCTGCGGCTGCTGGCGTGCTGTCGATGGCGGCGAGCCCTTCGAAGCCATTGGCGCGTACGGTCGTCCAGTCGAGGGCGTTCGTTTCGGTGCCACACGGCAGGTCGACGATGCCGTCGACACCGTAGGCGGGGTCGAGCTTGCCAGCGGCGTCGACGAACAAGATGCGGTTGCTTTCGGCCGAGCCCACGCAGGTCGTGCTGCCGCCGTTGCCGGCGATGCCCTCACTGGCGATCACGAAGCCGCCCGCCGGGTTCAGCGCGATGCCTTCCGGATCGTAGCCCGTCAGCGGTGCGCCAGCGGCGTCGCTCAAGAGCAGCTCGCGCGTCAGCTTCACGCGCTGAGTCAAATGGTCGGGCTCGAACCACCAGATGCGCTGTCGGTCGAAGGCGTTGTCGGGCGTGGCCACGATGCGACCGCCCGGCTCCCACGTGAGAGCGCCGAGCGCGCCGAACGGTGTGCCGTCGGAGATGGCGTGGTACACGTCGTCGCCGTAAGAGGGCTGGCCGGTGTGCTGCTTCGCAGCGTAAATCCACAAGCCGCCGCCCACCTCATCGCCTTCCCCGCTCACCACCACCAGGCCGCGCGCAGGGATTGTCGTGACGCCTTCAGGGCGCATGGGTGCGCCGAGGATCTGCACCGGCACCGGCGCTGTCGGCGAGGCCATGTCCAGCACCGTCAGCGTCGCGTTGCGCTCTCCCAGCAGGAATCCGTACTCCGTTCCGGGCGAGCTCTCCGTGGCGCCAAACACCGCCAGTGCGCAGCCCTCGAATTCCACCCCTTTGGCGTCGGAGCGCCCGTCGGGGTAAGCGCCGGCGCGCACTGCGAGCAGCTCGGCCGCATCACCGCTGTCGTAGACAC
>DASQDA010000615.1:0-3533 GCA_035634435.1 Polyangiaceae bacterium | reverse complement strand
ATGAAAGCTCGCGCTCGCCAGCTAGACCTCGAGTCTGCCGGCGAACGCGACGCAAGCGGACGGGTGCGAGGCAAGCTCGACAGCAAGGTGGTGGGCCTGTTCGCGCATGTCGGCAATACGTGGTTGCGGGGCGACCCCGAGCTGAGCGTTGCGATGCACGACGTCGATGTCAGCGGACTGCGCGGCAGGCTGGCATTCGACCTGGCGATGAAAGACGTTATCGCCGACGATCGTAGCGAAGGCACGGAGTGCCCCTGGTCGAGTCTCACCGACCTGAAGCTGCAGAGCGACGTGCTGTTGAACGGAGCGCGCTCCGCTCAGGCGACGCTCAGCGCCTCGATGGGCCGAGCGCGCCTCGTCTGGGGAGACTTTCATGCGAGCGCGGCTGCCCAGGTGAAAGGCACCTTCAGCGAGGTAGACTTGCTGCGCCGCACAGGACGGAGCGACCTCACGCTCACGTTCGATAAAGCATCATTGCGTAGCGGACCGGGCCCGACGAGTGGTTGGGAAGCTCGCATCCCGGCGCTCACGTTGCGAAGCCGGCTAGCAGCTCACGAATCGCTCTCGGGCTCGGTCGAGCTCGCGGCAGAACGAGCGCACGGACGCATCGGGCGCACGGACGTAGGAAGCGACGTGCGCGCAGTGCTCAACATAGCGGCCGTCGATCTTGCGCGTCGTGAGAGCAGCTTCTCGGGTAGCGTGGAGCTGCGAAACACCGCTGTGCGCGCGGGAGATGAACGGGTGGAGGATTGGTGGGCGCGGGTCGACGTCGAGTCCGCGCTGCTGGCGGTCCGCGAGAACCTCGACCTGACGGCGAGCTTGCGCGCCAACCTGCGGGACGGTCTCCCAGGCTTGCGAGTGCTCGCTGCGAGCGGGGACCTGCCCGCCTGGGTACCCGAGGTGCTGCCACTGCGCGAGCTCCAAGTGGTGGGCGCTGTCAATCGCCGGTGCCGGCTCACGGACATCCGGTTTACGCGTGTAAGTGGAGGTCCGCTGTCGTCGCGCGGCCGCTTGCAGAGTGTTCCTGACGCCGTCCGGGGCGACTTTCTAGTACGGCTGGAGGATGTCGGGGTGCTGTCGGCGGGTGTGCACTTCGACTCAGGTCACGCCGACATCTCGTTGTTCGCCGGCGACGACTGGTTGCAACAGCGGCTCGACCTGCTTGACGGCCGAGCGCGGCTCAAGCTCGACGAGGCGTGCATTGCGCCCCCGCGCGAATGCGAGTTGTGAGTCAAAGGGGAGAAGTTCGCGCCTTTCGCTGGCGGGCATCTCCTCTTGCGTGCAGATCCCGTACGGCTACCCTGTGAGGCGCCATGAGTGTGCTCGTCTCGGTGGTCAACTTTCGCACGCCGCAGCTGACCATTGGCTGCTTGCGTTCGCTAGCGGGCGAGCTCGAGCAAGTGCCCGGGATGCAGGTAGTCGTAGCCGACAACGCCTCGGGCGACGGCTCTGGTGAAATGATCGCCGCCGCCATCGAAGGCCAAGGTTGGGGCCACTGGGCTTCGCTGCTTCAGCTACCGCGCAACGGCGGATTCTCCTACGGCAACAACCGCGCAATCGAACGTCACCTCGGGTCGGACTCGCCACCGGATTACGTGCTGTTGCTGAACCCGGATACGTTCATTCGGCCAGGCGCGGTTCGGGAGCTCCTCGCTTTCATGCGAGACAACCCGCGGGTGGGCATCGCCGGCAGTCGCATGGAGAACCCCGACGGAACCGTGCGTCGTACGGCCTTTCGCTTCCCTACCGCCGCGCGAGAGCTGGTCGGGATGCTGGGCCTGGGGCCTGTCTCCCGCCTGTTCCCGAAGCTGGAGATTGCCCCACCAGCCCCTACCACCGCCTGCGCTACCGACTGGGTCTGTGGCGCCAGCATGATGATCCAGAAGGGCGTCTTCGATGCGGTGGGACTGCTCGATGAAGACTATTTCCTTTACTACGAGGAGCTCGACCTCTGCCTGCAGGCGCGCCGAGCCGGATGGGAATGCTGGTACGTTCCCAGCAGCCGGGTGGTACATCTGGTCGGTCAGGCCTCGGGCGTCACAGCGGAAGATCGAGCGCCGCACCGACGGCCGAGTTACTGGTTCGACTCCCGGCATCGCTACTTCCTGAAGAACTACGGCCCGCGGGCAGCGCTCGTGGCGGATGTTTGCTGGATCTCCGGCGGTGCGACCCGTCTCCTAATGAACACGCTGCGGCGGCGGCCGCGCCAGGATCCGCCGCGTTTCTTGCGTGACTTCGTGCGACATGGACTGGAAAAGTGGAGCGCTCATCTATGACCTTTTCGGGAAGTTTGCAGCCGAACGGCGGGAGTATCCCGCCCACGCACATCCGTGCTGCGTCAGGCGGCGAGGAAGTCGATGAGAGCATGCCGCACTTGGGTGAGACCAACGAAAATCCACGCGACATTGGCTTCTTCGCGTTGCTGGCAGAGGACCTGCGCACCCATGAGGGTGACCTTTTCGCGCAGGGCTTCTGGGCGCTCGCCGTGCACCGCTTCGGCAACTGGCGCATGCAAGTGCACCCCCGCGTCTTGCGTTTGCCGCTCTCGCTGGCCTATCGCGGTTCCTTCAAGCTCGTCGAATGGACGTGTGGCATCAGCCTGCGTTACACGGTGGTGGTCGGGCGTCGGGTCCGCATCTGGCACCACAGCGGGATGATCCTCGGGGCGTTGCGCATCGGCGACGACGTCCATATCCGGCAAAACACCACGTGCGGCGTCGCCCACCGCGGCGATCCGCGCGGACGTAAACCGATCATCGGCAACCGGGTGGACATCGGCGCGGGTGCCGTGGTCGTGGGGGGCATCACCATTGGTGATGACAGCGTCATCGGCGCGAACGCCGTGGTGTTGCAGGATGTGCCTCCCAACAGCGTGGCGGTGGGCATCCCAGCGCGCATCTTGCCGCGCCATCCGCTGAGCGCGGACGGCAGCAATCACAGCGCGTGAGAGGCCTGCGGTGGTGCCCGCCGTTGCGAGTGGCCGGTACAGCAGCGCATCCGGAACCAGCCGGTGTCTCGGAGCCGGGCGCCGGTCGACTGGCTCCAAGACGGTTGTCGAGCCTGCTCAGCGGATGACGTAGTCGCAATCGTCGCCGCAGCCGGCCGTGCTGTCGCAGACCTCCTGAGGAGTGTGAATGCGACCGTCGCCGCAGTAGGGGGCCAGGGTGCAGCTCTCGGTGCAGAGCCCTTCGCCGTAGGGGCTACTCTCGTTGGCGTCACCCTCGTCGCATTGCTCGAGCCCGCTCTTGACGCCGTCGCCACAGAAGCCAGCCACGCTGCAGTCGGGGTTACACGTGCCGTAGCTGCCGTCGTTCACACCGTCATCGCACTCTTCACCCGCGTCGCGCACGCCGTTGCCGCAGCGGATGTGACAACGAAGGTCGCAGTTACTGGCGACGGTGCCGTTGCTGGCGCCCTCGTCGCATTCTTCGTTGGCGTCAAGCCGACCATTGCCACAGCGTGGCAACGGGATCGGCGTCGAGCAGTCTTCGCTGCTCGAGCCCGGCTCGCCATTGTTGTCGCCGTCGTCACAC
>DASQDA010000614.1:0-7501 GCA_035634435.1 Polyangiaceae bacterium | reverse complement strand
GACTTCCTTTACCATCGAGCGAAACCTTCGTCCCTTTCACCTCGATGCCGCTCGGCTTGAGCGTGATGGTGCTGTCGCCGCATTTGAGCACGATTTCTTCGGGGCCTTCGATGGTGACCTTGCCGCCGTCGAGGCTCACGGTGCATTTTCCGTTCGTGATTTTGGCGAGCGCGCCCTTTAGAAAAATCTCGTCGCTACCGTGGGTCACCTTGAACTGGGCGGTGGCCTTGATGTTGTATTCGCCGTTGACCGTGCTGGTCTTGTTGACTCCGTTGACGGTCAGCGCGTCGTCGGCGCCGCTCACTGTCAGTGTGCGGCCAGTCTTGTACGTTCCGGTGTGAGCGCCGGTGATCGTATCGCTGTTCGTGAGCGCGACGGTCATCTCGCGCGCATCCTTGAAGGTCTGAGTCTCCTTTTTCGTCGTGGTCGCGCTGCGCGTGCCCTTGACGGTCGTGGTCTGGTCGCCGCCCACCGAAATCGAACGGGAGCCACCGACGGACACGCTATGGCTTGCCCTCACGGTCGTTGCCCGGTTGTTCTTGACCAGGGTCGTCATGTCCTTCTCGGCCTGCACGTGGAGCTCTTCCTGGCCCTTCTTGTCCTCGAAGCGGATCTCGTTGAAGTTCGAGGGCGTACCGCCCTTGCTCGTTCGGCTCTTGATTCCGCTTTGCGTCTGATTGGCAGGCAGGTCGTAAGGCGGCATGTTGTCCGCGTTGTAGACGCGACCCGTGATGATCGGTCGATCGGGATCGCCCTCCAGAAAGTCCACGATCACCTCCTGGCCGATGCGCGGGATGTGAATGCCGCCCCATTTGGCCCCGGCCCATACCTGCGCCACGCGGATCCAGCAGGAGCTGCTCTCGTCGAAGGCTCCCTCGCGATCCCAGTGAAACTGCACCTTCACGCGACCGTACTGATCCGTCCAGATCTCCTGACCCTCTTGCCCGACCACCACGGCCGTCTGCGGGCCTTCCACCACAGGCTTCGGTGTGAGCCGTGCGGCGCGGAAGGGGCGCTTGCTGTCGATGGCCGTGAACTGAATCCGAAAATCGGGCTCCTCCGGCTCTGACGACCCGGACTCGTAGCCATCGACGCGCACCTCGTAGTGGGCGTCGACCACGAGGTACTCCTTGTTCTGGTCGTCGCGCGCAAAGTCGGTGAGCGCGAAGAGCCCGCCTACCTGAACGCCGCGCGCGTTTCCGCGACCGAGCGCCACTTCGTAGTCCACTTGCCGTTCCTCGAGTCGCACGCGCGCTTGCTGCTCGGCCTCCAGACTCTGGCGAACCGACGCGGGGTAGTCGTAGACCTCGAGCTCGGCATGGGCATGCTCGAGCGGCGCGCGCAGCGTGGAGGCAACCTTGGCTTTCGGTCGCTCGAAGTCGTAGTCCGAAAGCGACACGGCGCCCGAGCGCATCTGGCGGGAGACCTGCCAGCCGTCGATGTGGTCCCGCTCTCGGCGCTCACGGGTCTGTGGCGGGAAGAACGGAACCTCCTCGTAGCCGGGAGCTGGCTGATGAGCGCTGTAGGAGTCGGCGAGCACCAGCGTGTGTTTGCCGGCTTCATGCTTGAAGAAGTAGTAGATGCCTTCCTGCTCCATCAGACGACTGATGAAGTTGAGGTCGGACTCGCGATACTGAACCAGGTACTCCCACGTGCGGTACTCGCCGCTCAGCAGCTCGACGAAGTCGGTGAAGCCGTGCTCACGGAACAGATGCTTGATGACGTCTGGCACGCTTTGGTTCTGGAATATCCTGGAGGTCGCAGTGTGCCCGAGTAGCCACAGCCAAGGCCGCAGCACGGCCCGGTAGCGCACATAGCGCCCCAGCTCTCCCACCAAGGAGAAGTGCGTCACGTGGCCGCCAAACTCGCGGACGCTGCCCTCGCTGAGCTCGAGCTCGACGCTCATCGTCTGGCCGAGCAGTGCAGACAAATCGATGCGCGGGTCGTCGCTCAGGAGCTCGAGCTCGTAGGTGAACGGTCGCCCCAGAGCCTCGCGCGCGCTCAGCGATAGCATCAATAGGGCGTCGGCCCCCAAGGGGCTCACTACCTTCGCGGCTCTTGTCAGGCTCATCTGTTCTCGCGTTCCCTCGGGTGAGGCAGCGCCCCTCCACGCGCGACGATTCTACACCAGTGCGGTGGGCCGGCAGGTGAATTTTGCGGCGACGTGAGCGACGGGCTGGCTGCTCGCCATCGCTTCGGTGCGCACCCGCTGCGGTTTGTGCTCCCTCGCAACTGCGCTCGTGCAATGAGGACGTGTGTCTGCGTTGCTGTCCGTTATTTCATAAGCGCCGCAGCTCCAGTGAGCCCCCGACCGACGCGCTCGCCCGGGAAGCGGCGTTGATCAGCTCACTCTGCCAGCGGCGCGAACAGGTCGTCGAGGTCACTCTCGTTGAGCTGCACGCCGGGACTGCCGCCGCCGAGCAGAGTGCGCGAGAGCTCGGCTTTGCGTTGCTGCAGGCGCAACATGCGCTCTTCGACACTGCCCGAAACGATCAGGTCGTAGACGAACACCGGGCGCGTCTGGCCAATGCGATAGGCGCGGTCCGTGGCCTGCGACTGCGCCGCCGCGTTCCACCACGGGTCGTAGTGAATGACGGTGTCCGCGCTGGTGAGGTTGAGTCCCGTGCCACCCGCTTTGAGGCTGATCAGGAACACGTCGACCTTGAGCCCCTGGAAAGCATCGATCGATTTCTGGCGATCAGGAGTGCTGCCGGTGAGCTCGGCGTAGGCAATGCCGCGCTCGTCCAGGCCGCGTCCCAGAAGCGCCAGCATGCGCGTGAACTGCGAGAACACCAGCACGCGCCGGCCCTGCGAAAGCTGCAGCTCGAGCAGCTCGAAGAACATCTCGTACTTGGCGGAGTTCTGCACCTCGCGCGCTGTCTCCGTGCGCAACAACCGCGGGTCGCAGCAGACCTGCCGCAGCTTCATCAGCGCGTCCAGGATGGCTATCGCGGAGCCGCCGACGCCCTTCTTGCGAATCATCCGGCGCACCTCACCGTGGGCCGCCACGCGGATGCTTTCGTACAGCTCACGCTGGTCGCCGTCGAGCTCGACGGGGCGCACGATTTCCGTTTTCGGGGGAAGCTCGCGGGCGACGTGCTCTTTCATGCGCCGCAGGATGAAAGGGCTCACCACGTGGCGTAACGACTCGAGGACGCCCTCGCTGCCGCCGCGCTCGATGGGGCTACGGTACTTGATGCGGAAACGCTCACTATCGCCGAGAAAGCCCGGCATCAGAAAATCGAACAGCGCCCACAGCTCGCCCAGGTGGTTCTCTACGGGCGTCCCTGACAGGCACAGGCGATGGCGCGCGTGGAGAGTCTTGACCGCGCCGTGCGCCAGGCTCTTCGGGTTCTTGATGCACTGAGCTTCGTCGAGGATCACGTAGTGAAACTCGTGCACGTTCAGCACGGCGAGATCGCGCACCAGGAGCGGATAGGTAGTGATGACCACGTCGGCCGTCGCCACGGCCTTGAGCTTCTCGGCTCGCCTGGGACCCGTGACGCAGAGCACCGCCAGGTCCGGCGCAAAGCGCTCGAGCTCACGCTGCCAGTTGCCGACCAGGCTCTTGGGAACGATGATGAGGCAGGGGCGTAGCAGACGCCCCGACTCCTTCTCGATCAGCAGATGTGCAATCGTCTGCAGGGTCTTGCCGAGACCCATATCGTCGGCGAGCACCCCACCGGCCTCGTGCTCGCGCAGATGCTGTAACCAGGCGACGCCCTCGGCTTGGTAGGGGCGCAGGCCCACTTGCAACCCGCGGGTGGTGCAGGGTACTGCAGGTGGCGGACCGGCGAGCGAGCGTCCGTGCGCCACCGCCGCCGTGTCGCCGTACCAGGTGAGCCCCGAGCCGGTGTAAGCGAAGGCTGCATCCAGGTCGGCGACGAACGCCGTGCGGCTGCGGGGTAGGCACAGAGCGCCCGATTCCAGGCGCTCCCCTCGATACAGCTCGAGGACCACGCGCAGCAGAGAGCGCAGCCGCTCGGGTGGCACGGGCAGGTAGCCCTCATCGCCGACGGGCAATACGCGATAGCGCGTGGGGAGCCGCAGCAGGGCCTCGAGACTCTCGTTATCAGGGCATTCGTCCAGCAACTCGACCAGCGCCGGCAGCAGGTTCACGCGTCGCCCGTCGATGTTCACCCCCAGCTCCAGGCTGAACCAGTCGCCCTCCTCCTCCGGATCGAGCGGCTCGAGGCCCGCATACCAGCGCGCCTCGTCCGCGACCACGCGGTACGGGTAGTCGGCGGGGATCTGCACGATCCACCCCAGGGCTCGGAGCTGCGGGACGGCGTAGGCGGTGAACGAGCACCAGGCGTGCACGTTTCCGTCCGGATGTACCAGGTAATCGGCGGCGGAATCGAAGGGAGCCGCGTAGCTCTCGACACAACCCACCTCGACGGCGCCGAAGCTCTCGAGCAGGCACTGAGCGCGCGCCTCGCCGCTGCGGTCACGCTCGACCATCTGCACCCCGGTAGGCGCTGAAACGAAGAAGCGCTCCCGCCGGTCCGCGGCGCGGATGGCGGTCCCCGCGTAATCGAAGCACAAGCTCAGCACCGGAACCTCTACTTCGCGCTCTACGCCGAGCGGGTCGGGCACCCACATCGTCTCGGTGAAGAGCTCGAGCTTTGCGACGAAGCTGGAAATCGAAGCCGCCTCGAGCGGCGGCGCCACGCGACTTGCCGCGCTGTGCTGCAAACGTTCCACTGCCTGCGGTTCAATCAGAAAAGAACAGAGCTGGCAATCCATCTGCTGACGTCGGTGCCGCCGCCGGGGCCCTTCGCCGATGTGGGTTCGACGGCGACCAGCAGCGCCTCTTGCCAATCTGGCAGTTAGGTTGACGCGATGACGCGGCTGTGTCAGTTTGTCGAGATGCTTGACGAAACGGCAGGCGGTGACGGCGCGGGGCTCGATTCCGACGTCGCAGCGGCCCCCAGCGCCGATATCACCGTGCTCGTGGTGGACGACGAGGGCGCCAACGCGACATCGCTCGAGAAAATCTTTCAACGCGAGGGGATGCGCGTGTTCACGGCCGATGGGGCGCGAGCGGCGCTCGAGATCGTCCGGCGCCATCGCGTGCAAGTGGTTCTCACGGACTTGCGCATGCCAGGCACCAATGGGGTGGAGTTGCTGCGCGCGCTGAAGGAGGTCTCACCCGAGACGGAAGTGGTGCTGATGACGGCCTACGGGAGCGTCGAGACCGCCGTGCAAGCGATGCGCGATGGCGCCTACGACTTCGTGGAGAAGCCGCTCAAGCGGATGACCATCGTCAAGAGCGTTCGCAAGGCCGCCGAACGGCATTCGCTGATGGCGGAGAATCGCTCGCTCCGGCAGGAAATCCGACTGCTCAGGCAACGAGAAATCGTGGGTCAGAGTGCCGCGCTGCGACGGGTGCTCGATACCGCTGCGCAAGCAGCTCCTTCGACCGCCACCGTGCTCATACTCGGGGAAAGCGGGACCGGTAAGGAGCTCATCGCTCGTAGCATCCACGGCAAGAGCACGCGCAGCTCGGGCCCGTTCGTGGCCGTCAATTGTGCGGCCATTCCCGAGAGCATCCTGGAAGCGGAGCTCTTCGGTCACGAGCGCGGAGCTTTCACGGGCGCCACGGCGCGGCGCGAAGGCCGATTTGCACGAGCGCGCGGCGGGACGCTGTTCCTCGACGAGATCGGTGAGCTCAGCCCAGCCGTGCAGGTGAAGCTGCTGCGTGTGTTGCAGGAAGGCGAGTACGAGCCGGTCGGCGGTCGACCGGAGAAGTCGGACGCGCGCATCGTGGCTGCCACCAATCGCGACTTGCTGGCGGAGGTGGAGAGCGGGCGCTTTCGCGAGGACCTCTACTACCGTCTCAATGTCATCGCCATCACTGCGCCGCCGCTACGCGCACGGCGCGAGGACATCCCCCTGCTCGTGGATCACTTTCTGGGCGTCTACTGCAAGAAGAACGGTCGGGCCCGGCTCAGTGTCACCGGGGAGGTGCTGGCGAAGCTGTGCGACTACTCCTGGCCGGGCAACGTGCGTGAGCTCGAGAACGTCATCGAACGGGCCGCGGTGTTGTGTCGTTCCGACGTCATTGGGATCACCGACGTCCCCGACGCCGTCGCCACCGCCGCTGCGCCTGCACCCTCGGAGCTAACCTTTGCGATTGGGACCCCCCTGTCAGCAGTCGAGCAGCGATTCATCCGCGAGACGATGAAGTACACCGTTGGCGACAAGTCCTTGGCTGCACAGCTGCTCGGCATCTCGACGCGCACGATTTATCGTAAGCTGGGCGAGGCGGAATGAGGCTTTCAGCTGTCTGGAGTCCCCTGCCAAATTGTCACTTCGCGGCCTCGAACCCAGCCTTCGTTGCCAGGTTGTCGGTGGAAGCGCCCGCGGGCCGGAAGAGCCGCCAATTACACGGCATTTTTTGAGGGCTTGACCGTTGGCACGTCTCTCGCTTTAAACCCTGCGGACCAGTGGCTTTCGACACGTTGCTCAAGAAGTATTTTCTGGCCGTCGTGCTGGGACTCGTGGCTCTGGCTGCCTATTTCCAGGCGGCTGGCGCAACGCAGCTCGTGGGCGCGGCGCTACTACCCACGGCGGGCTCCGGGACGCCGAGCACCGCGCCGGCGGCGCTTCCTCCGGTGCCGCCGCGCGACCCACGCAGCGCGGAGCCCATCATCGCTCGCAACCCGTTCGATTCCGTGACTGGCTCGTTGTACCCGAAGCCAGAGCCGGAGGTGCCCGAGGCGGAGACGCTGGTCAACACCGACCCGCTGACTGCGCCTGCCTGTGAAGGCATCAACGCTTTCATCATCACGGAGTCGCAGGACCCGCTGTGGTCAGTGGCGGCGTTGCAGGCGAGCGGCGACACGCACCCCAAGATGCACCGCGTGGGGGATGCCGTGGCTGGCAAGGAGATCACGTACATCGGTTACAATCCGCGCGAGAGCACCCCCTCCGTGTGGCTCGGCGCGGGCAGCCAGCTCTGCCAGGTGATGTTGTTCCGCACGGCTCAGCCGATTGCCGCTGCCGCCCCGGCACCGACGCCCACGCCCGAGGTCGCGCCGACGCCGCGCTCGGGGCCCGGCACGGTGCCGGCGGACATCGCCTCCCGCATCCAGAAGGTGAGCGACACCGAGTTCAACGTCGACCGCGGTGTCGTCGACAAGATTCTGGAGAACCAGGCGGACCTGATGCGGTCGGCCCGCATCGTCCCCGAGAACAAGGACGGCAAGATGGTGGGCATTCGCCTGTTCGGCATTCGGCCCGACACGCTGCTCGGCACGCTGGGCTTGCAGAACGGCGATCGGCTCGAGACCATCAACGGCTTCAATATGGCCAGTCCAGAAAAGGCGCTCGAGGCCTACGCGCGGCTCCGCACGGCGCAGAACCTCAACGTCAAAGTCAATCGCCGCGGCGCTCCCGTGAGCATCGACTACCGCATCAAGTGAGAAATCTTCGCGTGAAACGAATCCGCTTTCTAGTTCCGACTTGGCTGGTGCTGTCACTGCCGGCCTCCGCCTTG
>DASQDA010000613.1:0-7030 GCA_035634435.1 Polyangiaceae bacterium | reverse complement strand
TGAGCACACCGACGAGCAGGAACACGGGAGAATACCCCGCTGCTCGCGCCAGCAAACCGCAACCGACCATGCTGATCCCGCAGCCCGCATTGAATGCCGCGTTGAAGCTGGAGAGCGCTCGGCCGCGGCGCGCTGCGTCGGTTCGCTCGACCACCAGCGCTGCCAGTGATGGATACAGGAACCCATGGCCCAGACCGAAGCCAAACCCGCAGAGCTCGAGCCATTGCGGACGCAGGCCGGCAGTGGCAAGCGTCACCAAGCCGTACGCGGCGAGCGCGTACTGAGCGACGCGACGGCGGCCGATCCGGTCGGCCATGTTGCCGAAGGCAAGCCGCACCAGCATGGCTGCGAGCGTGAACCCAATGAAGAACCCGGACACGCGCAGCGCGCCCTGCTCGAGAGCATAGGCTTGCGTGAAGGTCATCAAGGTGCCGAACGCAGCACCCGTCATGATCGACACGGCGAGCAGCGAGATCTCGTCGGCCTTCATCCCGGGCGCCGCAACGAACGTTTCACGCCGCGCGGTCTCCTCGAAGCTCAGCGCCAGCGCGAGAGCGAGCGCTGACATCAGCGCTGACCCGTAGAACACCGGCTTCCAACCCCACGCATGAGCCACGGCCTCGGCGAGCGCGGGCGCCGCCGCATTGGTGAACAGCGACGCAACACCGAGCAACCCCATGGCTTGGCCCAGGCGCCCGGCGGGCGTCAGATCGGCGACGCTGGCGGCGGCCGCGTTGAACAGCGCGGCAAAGCCGATGCCCTGAACTGCCCTGAGCGCGTAAAGCCAGGGCCCCACCTCCGTCACGCTGGCCATCCCGCAAGAGCCAACGAGCGTGACGGCGGCGCCACCGAGAAACAGCGGACGGCGGCCATGACGGTCGAGCAGGCGACCCAGCGTCGGGCTGGCCACCACTGCTGCGATCAGCGACACCGCCGTGGCCGCCCCCATGGTTGCGGCATTGGCCGACAGCTCCGTCGCCAGGAATTTGGGTAGCAGGAAGTAGACGGAGAACGCCGCACCAAAAACGAACTGCAACAGCAGCACGCGCACGAAGGCAGGCGTTAGCAAGCTGGCCACGGGTGTCGTAACCAACGCAGCGCTTGCGGTAGGCCAGGTGCGGGAAGAGCGAGTGGGGCGGGTCATTGTCGAGCTCCCAATGGCCTGGAGGGTGCTCGAAAAGCGAAAACCCTCTCGGCCGGGACGGCGGAGAGGGTTTGATGCGGCGTTACGCGCTACTCGGCACCCTCATCCGCCGTACGGGCGAACGCTCCACTTCGGAATAAGGTGCTGGTTGTGCGCCATGAGCTCTGTACCTTTAGTGCACACCGCACATTTCGTCAATCACCGCCGCGTGCGGTGCCACGCGCAACGCACGCCTGAACACAGCATGTGGGGAGTGAGGGACGCGGGAGACGCGCCGCACCTGCGGCGCGGTGCCGGCGTGCGACGCAATCCCGCGAAACTCTTCGCGGTGCTGCGAGTATGACAATGAAGGAAGCTGCTGACGCCCACTGCGCCTCCTTCGGCAAAGCGGGTGTGGGTGAGCTTCCTCGCGGGGGCGCAACAGGCGCTCTCCAGACGCTTCCGTTGCCACTGCATGCGGACCGGAACGTCGGTTCTCGGCGGGTCCGGGTCCCTTTTCCCGCCGTTCACCCCAGCCGCCCGCGCGCAGAAACCGCGGGGAAAAGCGGCAATTATGGCCGCTGCTCGCGGCAAACACCGTGGCCGCTCGTCGCATCCTCTCGACGAAGCTGCTTCGCATCATTACTTTCTCCTACAAGCCAATGCCTCAAGCGATGGGTTCTCGCCCACCACCCCCTCCTGAAACCCGGCCCCCCGTGCCTCCCGTCGGCCCCGACGCGGGTGCCAGCCGCCCGAGCTGGCGCGGCTGGGTGGTGCTCGCCGTGTTGCTGCTCACGTTCTTCACCTGGGAGCGGTTTGCCGCCAACGACGAGACCCACCCCACGGTGGCCTACACGGCGTTCTACAAGGCGGTCGAAGACAAGAAGGTGCAGTCGGTCACCATCAAGGGACAAACGGTCACCGGCAAGTTCAGCTCCGCGACGCAGGTTGAAGGCCGCTCGCTGCAGACGTTCCGCACGCTCGTGCCGATGCAGGAGGACCGCGATCTGCTGCCGATGCTGCGCGCCAATGGCGTGGTCATCAACGTCAAGAGTGAAGAACAGCCGGTCGGCGTCCAGATCTTGGTCTCGCTCTTGCCTTTCGCTCTGATCATCGGCGCTTGGGTTTGGTTGTCGCGCCGCGCCCAGAGCATGATGGGCTCGGGTGGTCCTTTCAACATGGCCAAGGGCCGCACGCGCCGCTTCGAGAAGGAAGGCCAGGTCAACGTCAAGTTCGACGACGTCGCTGGCTTGAAGTCTGCCAAGCAGGATTTGCAGGAGATCGTTCAGTTCCTGAAGGAACCGGAGAAGTTCCGACGCCTGGGCGGCAAGGTCCCGCGGGGCGTGCTGTTGGTAGGTCCCCCCGGTACCGGCAAGACGCTGCTGGCGCGTGCCGTCGCGGGCGAGGCTGGCGTGCCCTTCTTCTCCATCAACGGCTCCGAGTTCATCGAGCTCTTCGTGGGTGTTGGCGCGTCGCGCGTGCGCGAGCTGTTCGAAGAAGCCAAGAAGGTCGCGCCGGCCATCATCTTCATCGACGAGATTGACGCCGTTGGCCGCTCGCGCGGCTCGGGTCTGGGAGGCGGGCACGACGAACGGGAGCAGACCTTGAACCAGCTGCTCTCGGAGATGGACGGCTTCGACCGCAACGACCTCACCATCGTCCTTGCCGCGACGAATCGGCCCGACGTTCTCGACCAAGCATTGCTGCGCCCCGGCCGCTTCGATCGTCGCGTGATCATCGACCGCCCCGAGCTCGGCGCGCGGCGCGCTATTCTCGAGGTGCACACGCGTGGCATGCCCCTGGGCGCCGATCTCGACCTGCAGCAGGTGGCGGCGAACACGCCCGGCTTCTCGGGAGCCGACCTGGCGAACCTGGTGAACGAAGCGGCGTTGAACGCCACCCGGCGCGGTGCTGACGCCATCGCCAAGAGCGACTTCACCTCCGCCTACGACAAGATCGTGCTGGGCGATCTGCGCGAGACCAAGCTCGATCCGCAGGAGAAGCGTCGCGTCGCCGTTCACGAGGCAGGTCACGCGGTCGTCGCGCACTTCTCTCCGAATGCCGAGCCCCTGGAGCGTGTGACGATCATCCCGCGCGGCATGGCGCTGGGCGTCACGCAGTACGTGCCCGGTGCCGATCGGCACCTCTTCACCGAGCCTCAGCTGCGCGACAACCTGCGAATGATGCTGGGTGGCTACGCGGCTGAACGGACCATCTTGTCGAGCATCTCTTCGGGTGCCGAGAACGATCTGAAGCGAGCGACGGAGCTCGCGTTCAAGATGGTGGCGCACTGGGGAATGAGCGAGCGCGTGGGCCCCGTCTACCACGAGCACAAGACCGAGCATCCGTTCCTTGGTCAGATGTTGGCCACCGAGGGCGGCACGAGTGACGCCACTGTGCACATCATCGAAGACGAGACACGCCGGATTTTGAATGGTGCGCTGTCGGGTGCCGAGCAGATCGTGCGCGAGAAGCGCAGCGCGATCGAGGGTCTGGTCGACGTCTTGCTCGAGCACGAGACGGTCGAGAAGGACGAGCTGTTTCGTCTGCTCGGGCCGGGTGAGGCCGGCGGTCAGAAGTTCCCGGTCCTCGCCAGCGCGTGAGCGGCGCCGCTCGGTTTCCCAGGCCGCGACACGACCTCAACCGCCTGCTGCGTGCCTGGCTCGCAGGGCTGCTGATGATCGGGTCCGCTGCCGGTTGCCGCGGCGCGAGCGGCAGAGAAGCCGAGCGCACGCTGGCTGGGGGCGGGAGCGGTGCTTCCGCTGCGCTAGCAACGCGTCCGCCCCGGGCAGCAGCCGACCGCGTGGTGGTGCGTGCGCGCAAGGCGCTGGGCGTGCCGCTCCACCCAAGCCCGCACGCCGCTCTGGTTTCAGGGCGCCTGCTGGACGGAACGAGCGTGGTGGTCGTGGAGCGGCGGCACCACGACGGCTGGCTCCTGGTTCGAGACGAGCGGGGCGCCCAAGGCTGGATCTCGCCCCGCTACGTGGACTCGCCGCCTGCCCGCCAGCCGCCGACCACCCCCGCGCAGCCCTTACCTGGCTCGCCCTGGTTCAGCCGTTCTGCGTGCCAGCAGGCGCTCGCGGCTGGAGAGCGCCTGCCGTTACCTACCGGCCAGGTGCGCGTGCTGGCCTGGAACGTGCGCTGGTTTCCTGACGGCGACATGAGCACGGGCGGCAGTGACCGTCAGGGCACCGATCTGGAGTGGCTTGCGTGTGTTCTGAGCTTCGTCAACGCCGACGTGGTCGCGCTTTCGGAGATCAAGAGCTCGCGCCGCGCTCGTCAAAGGCTCGAGCAGCTGATGGCGCAGGTTAGCCAGGCCACGGGCGGGCAGTGGCGCGTGCGCCTGGACGACTGCTCGCCGCAATCTCCGCAGCAGGTCGGCCTGGCCTGGAACGCCGCGCGGGTGCGCGCGGAGGCTTTTGAGGTGTTCGCGGAGCTCAACCCCGAGGGACGCGCCTGTGCGGGCAAGCATCGGCCGGGCTTGGGTGCGCGCTTCAAATTCAAAGGTGGCCTCGACCTGGAGATTGTCGCGGTGCACCTGAAGAGTGGCGTGGCGCCACGCGATCTGCGTCTGCGCCGCCGCTCACTCGAGGGTCTTGCGGCCGTCGTGACGCGCACGCGTCAGCGGCACGCGGACGACGAACTGCTGGTGATTGGCGATTTCAACAGCATGGGCTGCAGCCGTTGTGCACCGCCTGTCTCGGCTGCCGAAGAGCATGCGGCGCTCGCCCAGGCCTTGGGGTCGCCTACGACCGCCCTTGCGCCCGTGCACAACGCGACCGGGTGTTCGCACTACTTCCGTCAGGTGCCTGGCTTGCTGGATCTGGCGATTGCCCCGGCTAGTATGCGGGAGCTCGGTCCCAGCCCGCGCGTGCGCTCGACCGGGCTTTGCGAGGCGCTCGGCTGTCAGCGCTTGCCGAGTGTCGACGAGCCCGCTGCGCAGCGTGCGCTGAGTGACCATTGTCCGATTCTGATCGACCTCTTGGACCAGGACCTCGACTGAGAGGGCTGCCCGCGGCCGCCGACAACGTTCTACAATCGCCGCATGACCACCGGCTACTGGCTCGCCAAGAGTGAACCCAACAAGTATCCTTGGGCGCAGCTCGTCAAGGACAAGCGCACCACCTGGGACGGCATCCGGAGCTTCGAGGCACGCAACAACCTGCGCGCGATGAAGAAGGGGGACCTGGTGCTGTTTTATCACTCCAACGAGGGCAAAGCGATCGTCGGAGTGGCGAAGGTCGTCAAGGAAGCCTATCCCGACGCTAGCGCGGAAGAGGGCGATTGGTCTGCCGTGGATCTCGCGCCCGTGCGCGCCCTACGCACGAGCGTCCCGCTCTCTACGCTGAAGACCGACCCCGGTCTCGCCGACATGGTCCTCATCCGGCGATCCCGGCTCAGCGTGGTGCCCGTGACGCCGCCCGAGTTCCAGCGCATCCTCGAGCTATCGGGCACGAAGCTCTGAAGGCGCCGCAACAGCCCTCGGCGCCCGCGTCAGTAGCCCGATCAGCCGTCGACTTTGACTTCGGCTTTTCCTTCGCGCGTTTCCTTGATGTCCATCAAGGTGGTCAGCGCTTCGATCTCGCGCTTGTACTGAATCTCGCGCTGGCGCAGCGATTTGACGTCGCCCTCCAGCTTGCGGAGATCAGCCTCTATTTCGCGCAGCCCCTCTTTGAGCTTGTCGCGTTCAGTCTTCAGCAGCTCGAGCTCGATCGGCACTCGATCCTCCAGTTAAACGGTTCGTTAGCGTTATCAAACTCCGAGCACCCCGAAAATGGCAATCCCGCGATGAGCCCGCAAATGCGAGAAGATCGTGGCTTCCGCTGCGCGCTTTGCGCGGCTTGAGCCTGCGGGCCGAGAAGCTCGCTCGTCAGCCAGCCGCGAGCACGCGGTTCCGGCCCCCGGACTTGGAGAGGTACAGCCGACGGTCGGCGATACGGACGATCTCTTCGGTGGTGGGGGTGGTGCAACAAGCGAGGGAGGCGCAGCCTGCGCTCATCGTCACGCGGATGAGCTGTGCGCCCACGTCCATGGGTGTGGATTCGAGCGCGACGCGCAGACGTTCTCCCAGGCGCAGCGCTCCGCGCAGGTGAATGCCGCGCAAGATGACCCCGAACTCTTCGCCACCGAAGCGCGCGAAGACGTCCTCCGTGCGCAATGAGCGTTGAGAGATGTTGGCGAGCTCGCGCAGGACCACGTCGCCCGCCTGGTGACCGTGCGTGTCATTCACGCGCTTGAAGTGATCGATGTCGAGCAGGACGAGCGACATCTCGGTGCCATGCCGTGCTGCGAACGCCAGCTCGGAACGCAGCCGCTCGTCGAAGTGAGCTCGGTTGTAAGCGCCGGTCAGCGCGTCGCGCGTGCTCGACTCGTACATCTTGCGCAGCATGCGTTCCTTGCGCGAGTCGGTCAGCTCGAAACGGAAAGAGACCTGTGCTCCCAGCGTCAACCAGTTGCCATCTTCGATGGGCTGGCGCGTGATGCGCTCGCCTCCCACGGAGCTACCATTGCGGGAGCCGAGATCCTCCAGGTAATAGACGCCGTTTTCGCGCAGCACGCGTGCGTGAAAGCGACTGATACTCTCGTCGTCGACACGCAGCGAGTTGGTCGGATGGCGGCCGATGGTGAAGGGCAGGCGGTCCAGCGTGATCACCGACCCCGCGTGCAGCCCGTCCATCCGCAGCAGCAGGGCACGGTCCGAGGTAGCAGGCGCGCTGGTCGTGACACCCACGTCGGTGCGCAGGAACACTTCCATCGTGCGCGCTTCGTCGAGAAACTGTGGCTCACCCATCTCGGGAACGCTGGGCAGCGGCGCGCGCGGCCCGCTACCGTTCTGACGTGGACGGCTCTCCAGCTGAGCGCGCGCGCCCTTGGCATCGGGCCACGCGCTCGCTGGCGGTCGGGGCG
>DASQDA010000612.1:0-2017 GCA_035634435.1 Polyangiaceae bacterium | reverse complement strand
TTGATGAGCCGGTAGTCGGCCGCGTGCACCCCACAATGGATGTGCTTATGGGGCGCCGTCAGCAGCCCTGGCTTCTTCAGCAGCAACTGATCGACGGACGGACCGCCCCCAGACTGCGCGCCGCCGCTCGTGACGTTGTCGTGGCCCGAGTAGAGGCCGTGCCAACCCCAGTCATGCCCATTGCCGGCGGGGTTGCCGGTCTTCTTCAGATTCACGCCGCGGATCACCGTGGTCTTCGGTCCGACCGCGGGATCAGTGAGCAACTTGGCGAGCTGAGGCGAGGTGAAGGAGGTCGCCGTGGGCCAGAAGCTCGATTGGTTGACGCCGCTCGTTGCCATCATGAGAACGAGGTTGGGCGGACCGCCAGCCGTCTGTGCGAACGCTTGCTTCAGGAAAAACGGAACTGTCAGCGTAGCGCCGGCTGCCTTGAGCAACATTCGGCGCGAGAACTGCACGTGACCACTGGACGTCATCGGTCATCCTTCCTGTTTGCGAACGTACTGTGCGTCACATACGCGTAAATGAGGTCCTTCATCCGACCTCCGCCTTGAGTGAACTTGGCCTTCCAATCGTCGACGACACACTTGTCGGAGGCGGTGGTGGCGCGCGCTTGTGCGAAACGGAAGAAGTGATCGACCATGCAGGTTTCTAGTAGTGAGCTCTTCGACAGCATCTCTGCCAGCTGACCCGGACCTTCGAAGGGTCCATCGACATCCGTGCCGCTCAGCTCGCCCTTGGAATTGACGGGGAGGCCGTTCTCCACCGTTCGGAAGCGGCCCAGGCCGTCCATCGATTCCATGCCAAAGCCGATGGGGTCGAAGGCGGCGTGACAGGCCCTGCAGCTTGCCTCGTCGAGGTGCATCTCGAACTTCTGGCGAGTGGTCCGCATGGCATCGCCGGCGCCGATCGGCATGAGAGCGAGCCGATCCACGACCTCGGGTGGGGGCGGCGGCACGGGCTGGCAGAACAGCTGCGTGCGGACGAAGAGACCGCGCTCCACCGGTCCTGAGCTGTGGTCCGTGGAATGGAAGGTGAGAAAACCCGGCAGCGACAAGACGCCGCGGCGACGCTCGGGGCTGAGTGTCGCGCCGTTCAAGTCGGCACCGTAGATGGGAGCCAGAGCGGCCGGCACGTTCGTGCTGACCGCGCTGAGGAAGCTCGACATCACACCGTCACCGCCCTTCAGCTGGGTGGCGACGAAGCTATCGAACTCTTGCTGCATGGCAGCCGTCACGGCTGGCGTGAGCTCCGGGTAGGCGTCGGCGGCCTTGGGTGCTTCCGCGATCGCTGCCATATCCAGCCAGCCGACGACGAAGCGCGCAAGGTCCGTCTTGGCGCGCTCCGTCTTCAGAAGCCGCTCCACCTGCGCCTGAATGTCCGCTGCCGTTGCAAAGCGGCTGGTCTCAGCTGCCTTGATCAGGTCGGCGTCCGGCCGGGTTCCGAGGAGTAGAAAAGAGAGCTGGGAGGCGATCTCATACGGAGTGAGAGGCACTGCGTGCCCAGGAGCCGCCGCTGCTTCCACGGGACCCAGCTCGCTGACGTAGACGAACTGGGGCTGTTGCAGAACGACTTCGACGACGAGCCGCACCGACGTCGCGTAACTTTCGCCGGTCGCAGCCACCGTCGAGAGGCTCGCGATTTCAGCTTCCGTGGGCGGACGACCGTAAGCCTTCGTCGCAAATGACTTGATGAAAGTCTGCAGACAAGCGGGAGAACCGCCGCTCGTCGTGCACGGCGCGGCGGTGGTCGGATCCACTTTGCTCGCGAGCTTCTCGGCCAGGTCGGCGAGCGTGCTCTGATACGACGGCGAGACATAGAGCTCGCTGTTTTGGTTGTCGAAACCACCTATCCGCGGCTCGAAGGGCAAATCGGCGTGCGCCTCCGCACCGAGGGGCGCGCCCAAGAGGTCGCCCACCACGTTCGAGTATTCGCGTCGTGAGAGGCGACGCACGCGTCGCTCCGTCAGCCCGTCGCAGCTGGCCACCCCGCCACCACCCGCGCCTACACCCGCGCCGGC
>DASQDA010000611.1:0-1705 GCA_035634435.1 Polyangiaceae bacterium | reverse complement strand
AGACGTACGACCCTTCGGCGCGCTCGACCCTGGTCCGCAAACGTGGAGAAGCGACGAAGACCCTCGGAGATCTGCAGGGGAGCGTCTCCGACCAGCGGGCGGCGCAAGCGGTCGCGCGCTCTGCGCTGCAGACGTCCTTGTCACGCTTCGCGCTCGGACTCGTGCTCGAGCGCGGCGGCGATTGGCCGGCCCCCGAGCGCGAGCTCCGTCTGGCGCGTGCCACCGCCCCCGAGGTGGTTGGCTCTGAGCTGGGCGTGCTCGACTTGCCCGGAACCTTCAGCTTCCGGCGGCACGATGCGCACTACGTGGGGGCGCTCAGCGAGATGGCGGTGGGCCGCAGCGCAGTGGATCCGGAAGCGGGCGCGCTGCACTACGAACGAGCGCTCAAGAACTGGGAGCGTTACCAGAAAGCTGCCCCTGCCGACGATGCTTTTCTCGCCTCTGCGCGGCGCCACCGGCAGGAGTGTGAGAGAGCATTGCAGCGAGCCCTCGAGCAGGTTGCCGCTCTGCGGCGAGCCGAGGAAGCCTCAAGCGGCCTCTGGTAGCCCGGCGTTCTTGCGCAAGATGTGGCTGACCGACTCGGCGTCGGCGACTGCCTCGAACACGGGCCGTAGGTGGGGACCACGGCCCATCTCGCCAAAGGCCCCGCTCGCTGCGACCGCACGCGCACGCGGTCCATCGAGAACCAGAAAAACGTCGCGCAGCCCGTCGCCGACCGGCGCATCGATGACGTCGACGATCCGCTTGCGGTCGAGATGCAGCTCTTCGCCACGCCGCTGGATGAGCACGCGTTTGTTGGTCACCAGATAACGCGTCTCGCGGGCAAGAAGGCCCGGACGAATCACCGCGTCGTAGACCAGGTAGCTCGCAATCGCGACCATCAGCAACACCGACATCGCCATGCCGACGGCCAGGGTGATGAACGAGAAGCTAGTTGCGGGCAGGCCGCCACTGGCCAGTTGCTCGAGCGCGGGCACCGCGCGCAGCACCATGCGGGTGATCGCATAGACGAGGAAGGCTGCGAACCCGAGCAACACCCATTCCCGCTGGGCATGCGGCAGGAAAGTACGCCACTGAGCGCGTGAGCGTGCGGTCCACACCACGTGCTCGCCGTGGTCGAGCCGTTCGCCGACGGGCCGCTCGCCCTGACCCGCCGGCGCCACATCCTCGGCGCCGCGCACGATGGCCCACACGCGATCAGGCGCGCGCAAGCCGGAGAGCCGCAAGCGAAGGCGCCGCCGCAGCGCGCCGGTCGGCACTGCCCGCACGACCTCTAGATCGCCGGTGTGGGGAGCGTCCTCGTTCCAGTAGATGCGTGCAAAACTGATGGCGTTGCGCTCGATCGTGCGCGAAAACGGGCCGTAGTGCACGACCACATGGGCGTCGGTGACGATGTAGTGAGAGCCCTTGGCCCAGCGTCGCGGCACGTGGACCAGCGCGGCACCCAGGCCCACACACCACAGCGAGAACGCCAGCGGCAGGGCGGGAAGCTCGGTCAACGCCACGGCAATGACGGCAGCGAAGCAAGCGCTGATGGTCGCAATGACGAAGGCCACCGCTGACAGCGCGCGCCAGAAAAGCGGCACCTTCGTCACCTCCGGACGGCCTTGCCAGACGATGCGCTCACCGAACACCGGGTCGCGGGGCACCAAGGACCTCACACTCTCTAAACGCTCGAACCTCCAATAAGTTGCGTTGCGCAACC
>DASQDA010000610.1:0-4116 GCA_035634435.1 Polyangiaceae bacterium | reverse complement strand
GCATCGACAAGAGCGAGTACGCATCCAGGGAGTCGCCAGGAGCCCCCATCCGCTCGAGGAGGTCTACGTGTTCGCGGACGAGCGGAAGGTGTTCCACGCGTTCGCGCCGGCGAGCTCCCCAGTGCTCCCCTTCAGTTTCGACTTGCTGCTCGAGCCGGGCATCAACGTGTTGCGTGTGCTCGCCCGTGACAGCAACGATGTTACGAGCAGCCTCACCTTCATTGCCCGTCGCGACGGCAGGGGCGGTGAGCCCCTCGCCAGGTCGCGCCATCCTAGCAGCGACTGAGCAGCCCGGCGCCACCGCTGCCGACGCCCTGTCGCCCCCCGGCAGTAGGGCGCAGAGGGGGAGCCCTCGGCACCCCCCAGCGGGAGCTCACTCCTCGGCGGCTGACTACTCGGCGAGCGCGGAGGGCGGAACGTCGTTGTGGACGCGCACGTCGAGGAGTGCCGACGGACGCAGAACCGCGAGCGCTTCAAGGAGCAGGTTGGCGCTGCCGCCCTGCGTGCCCACCTTGACGTGGCGCTCGCCGTCCTGAGCGTCGTATTCTCGGCCGTCGGGGGAGAAGCCTCGCAGGTGCTCGGGCATTGTGGCCCGCGTCGTCACCATCTGAACGTTCTTCGCGTGGTCACCCCATAGCAAGTAGTAGGTGGGCTCGCTGAGGTTCTGTGTGAGGTAGGACCAAGAGTGGCGAAGCTTCAAGCCGGCGACGCTGCTAGGGACCTCCGCCAGGCCCAATACTCGCCCGGCTTCCTCGCTCGGTACGTCCTTGGTCTCCTGATAGCCCGTCCACTCAGCCGACGGGGCGGCTGGTTGGGTGGCCGTGGTATCCACATTGAAAGGACCGAACGCGATGCTCACCGTACCGTCGCTCTCGTCGCTGCCGTAGTCGACGCGCACGGGAAGCCCTAGCTCGGCGTCGACCACGAACTGATGGCCGCTTTGCTCGACCCATCGCAGTGCCGCTCGACCGTCGGATAGCTTCACCTTCTCCGCCGCGGGTAGCTTCTCGGGCGAAACGAGGTAGCGCAGCTCTTCGTGGGTCGCCGCGTCGAAGCACGCGGCAGGTGAGTCGCGGTCCGAAATCTCGCGGTACTTGAAGGGCTCTCTGCCCGCCACGTTCAGGTTCGAGAGCTCACTGATGGTGAGCCGCTTTCCTTCGCAGCGCTCATCGTACAGCAGCGCCCCGTTCTGCCAGTACTGACGCACCACTTCGGTGCCGCGTACCCAGTACTCGATTCTGGCAGGGTGGCCGTCCTCCACCACATCCGAGCTGTAGTGAGTCCAGCTCGAAGTCAGGGATGTAGGTCCAGACGAGGTCCCGCCCTGAGTCTCGCTTCCGCTGCAGGCCGCGAGCAGGGCACAGCCAACCGAGGCCAGAAATGCAAGTGCTTGTTTGATTTGGCTCATGTTCGGGATCCTCAATGCACGTACGAAACGTAGCCGTCGCTGCTCTGGTTGCCGACGCCGCAGCCTTGCGAAATCGACATCGTGTTACCCCAGTAGTGCTTGGAGCCCGCGCGACAGCCTGTGATGACCCAATAGTGCTGGTTGTCACGACCTGGATTGAAGCGCGCGCCGTCGGCCGTGCAGACCTGACCCACGCAGCGGCACCCTTGATCCTGGTGCGAGAACACTTCCTTCACGCCGTTGCTGTAAACGCGGGCGTGGTAGCGCCGATAGTTGGACCGATAGCCGCACGGCTTCCGGTAGGTCGGCGTGCAAGTAGCAGAGTACTTGAACGATTGTTCGGTACCGCAAATGCTGTCCTCGTTCAAATGACCGCCGCACGAGTCGGTGCCGATGTGCGTGTTGCTGACAGTGCTCACCGCATGGCGGTTATTCCAATAGAAGTTGAAGGGGTCCTTGTACGAGCCACCGCAGCTCGTGCGTGTGTACTGCTCGGCGTTGGCGGTGTCTGACAAGCCGCACAGAGCCCCGACCCCTAGCGAGGCGACGAGCGCGAGCATTCGCGGCAAACGGCGTGTTTTAACCATTGGAGCACCTCTTGCGTTTTGATGGCAGCGCGGCGGAGCTTTGACTGTTGAACATCGATTCGTCCCTCCAATTCTCGTTAGAGGCCGACGCCCGCGGAACCTTCGCGTGACGACGCGTATCGCCGAAACGTTTCGCCCGCGTCACGAGGACGTCCCGATGGGCGTGTTCACGAGGTCACCCCCCAACACGGCGGTGATCCTCCCCGCGATCGCCCTCGGCCTACCGGTGTACATGCTGGATCCCAAGCTGTCGCTCAGCGTGGGCATCGTTCATGGATCTCATGCGTGACGAAGTGCGCGTCCGACTCCCTCTGAGAGCAACCGCTCGCTTCCGCAGAGCATCCGCCGTGCTCGCGCTGAGTCCGAGCCTGACAGTGCTGCACTGGGAGCCGGATGTGACCGCGTGCAGAGACTTCAGTTGCAGCAGCGTCACACTGCTCCACCTTTCGCAGGCGTTCGCGATCGAATTGCAGGCAGGCATGCGTTTCTAGAGAAGACGAATGAGCGGGCGCGCTGCTCGGGGCGACAACGTCGCCGGGCAACGCTTCCTTCGTGTTCTAGGCCCGCCGGGCGGCATCGCCCTCTATTCCAACAACTGCCAAGATACTTATGGGCGGGTCGTGCGCCCGGCGTCGCTGGTTGTGAATACCTCAACACTTCCAGCACATTAGAAAAAAGCGCCGGTGCGTGTCGAATCGCGCGGGGGCGGAGCGTCGTGGGTACATGGGCGCCGGCGTCAGCGTCGGGGCCCGAACAACCACGACTCGGAGACTCACATGGAAAACGCCATACGTTCCAGCGCCACCTTTGAATCCCTCAACGCCAACCCGCGCGCGCTAGTCTGGACTGGTCGCATTTTGACCGGCCTGATCGTCGCGTTCTTGCTGGTCGACGCCGTTGGTAAGCTCATCCCGCTCGCGCCGTCTGTCGAAGGCACGCAGCAGGCTGGCTACGCGGTCGAGCTGCTGCGTCCGCTCGGCTTGCTACTCGCCATCCCAACGCTCCTGCACCTGATCCCGCGGACACAGTTCCTTGGCGCCCTGCTGCTCACCGCGTACTTCGGAGGCGCCGTCGCCACGCATGTGCGCATCGGCACCTCCGCCTGGTTTCCGGTCGTGTTCTGCGTCATCCTCTGGGCCGCCTACGCGATGCGCTCGGCTCGCCTGCGCGCGTTCCTCCGCACCCCCCTCCAGTGATTGTCAGCAGGAGAGCCTGTCATGCGCTTCATGGTCATGCACAAGAACGATCCACACACCGAGGCCGGTCTACCGCCGCCGCCCGAGCTGGTGAACAAGATGGGCGCGTTCATCGGTGAATACGCGCAAAGCGGCCGCTTCGTCGATGGCGCCGGCCTGAGCGGCAGCAAAGACCGCACACGGCTGGTGTTCCGCGATGGTCGCTGCACCATCAAGCATGGTCCCTACGCCGGCGAGCACGAGCTACCCGCCAGCGTGCTCCAACTCAAAGTCGCGACGCGCGAACAAGCGATCGCCTGGGGAGAGCGCTACGGCAAACTGCTGGGCGATGGCGAGCTCGAGCTCGGAAAAGTCAACGAGCCCTGGGACATTGGCCTGATGCCGGCGCCCGAGAACCCTCCGCTGCAGTTCGTGTTGATCGAAAAGGCCGACGCCGAAAGCGAGGCCGGCGGACGCAGCGCGCAGAAGAAGGCCGCGCTTGCCCGACTGAAGACCGAGATGACCAAAGCCGGCGTGCTGGTCAAGTCGGTCGCGCTGAAGCCCAGCGTCACTGCCAAGCGTCTCGCCTTCACCAACAACGCCGTGCAGGTGACCGACGGCCCCTTCGCCGAGTCCAAGGAGCTACTTGGCGGCTTCGCCATCCTCGATTTGTCTGGCATGGGTATCAACGAACACGGCACAATCGTGGCTGCTTACCAGGAAGATGGTCCGCGCAAAAATTCACTCGGATACGTTTACGACTTCGGCATCTTTACCCGCCTCGAGGGTTCTACGCGCGGTGAGTTCGCGGCGCTTTTAGGTTGGGACATCAACGAGCGCGGCGACGTTGCCGGCTATACGAGTCATGCCTGGGGTAGTCCCGATCAAGCGCGCGTCTGGAGCCTCGGCTGCTTCGGAGCGTGCTGCCGCAACGACTGACCGCCCA
>DASQDA010000609.1:0-8047 GCA_035634435.1 Polyangiaceae bacterium | reverse complement strand
GACCTCGGTGTCGGGAAGCGACGTGGGCTCGGCGGGCGTGTCTGGTTGATACCCCAGCTTGGCGAAGAATCCGACCGTCTCCGGATCCGGAACGCATTCAGGGGCAACAGGAGGGCGCTCGTACTCCGCCGAGGCCGAGCGGACCCACCCAGCTTCACCAACGACAGCGCGCACGGTCACCCGACCTACGAGCTCGGGGTTTCTGGCCAGCCCCCGCTCATAGCACCCTGCGAACCTCGGGAAGTTCTCCCGGACGGCTGCCTGAATGAACTCCGGCGGAAGACCAGGCGCCGTGTTCCTGTACACCGCGTGGCAAGTTCGCCTGACATCCCGACCCACTCCCGAGAGCTCCTCGTTCGTGTCGGTGAACCTCTGGCTCAGCTGACGGTAAGAGGGGGCGTCGCGTGCATTCAGAGCAACCAGTAGCTCGCGGGCGTGCTGCAAGCGCAGCAGAGTGAACGCTTGCAGCCGCTCGGCAAGCGAATGCAAGACTCGTAGCCTCGGTGCTGGCTGCGCGAGAAAACGCTCGGCGTCGGCCACCACCTGCGCATGCGAGGCTGCATTCAGAACCACCAGCTGAGCTCCATCACCCCCCTTGTCGCAGAGAAGCGGCTTCGGGAGGAGGCGATAATACGGCACCAGCGCAGCACAATCGAGGTCGTGGGCCGTCTCAGGAGCTGGCTCAGGAACGCCATGGACGACAGCCGGAGCAGCCGCTTCGGCCTCGGGTGTTCGAGCTCGCGCCCGCTCCCCGCCGCCTGCGACACAGCCCCATGCGCATGCGACACTCGCGAGTAGAGAGAACAGTTGCAAGGGGAGCTCGTTGATGCTGCTTTCCGACATGGCCCTCGCCATCGTACGAGAAGCGACGGCTCGGCTGCAGCCTATCGACGGATGCATGCGAGCTGGGCGTGCCTGCGCGCGCTGGTCAAGTGCGGTGCGGCGAGGTGGCGAATTTCGCCACCGGCATGCCGTGAATACCCGCGCGAATCGAGTCGCCAAAACGTGCGGCCGCACTACGCTTGCACTCAACGGCGGCAAGCGTGTCAGGCGGTGCGTCGAGGAGAACGAGCATGGAACGACCCACGGCAGCGGGCTATCGCGCTCCTAGGGCAAGCGGGCACCTGGAGGAAGACGAGGACACTCGGGCCGCCTTGCTGGCCTCGATCGTCGATTCCTCAGACGACGCTATCATCAGCAAGACGCTCGCGGGCGTCGTCACCAGCTGGAACCGCGCTGCGGAGCGGATCTACGGGTACACCGAGGACGAGATCCTCGGGCAGCCCGTCTCGGTCCTGGTGGGTAAAGATCGCCCGCACGAGATGCAGAGCATTCTGGACGAGATCCGGCAGGGTCGCCGGATCGAGCACTACGACACCGTCCGTTTGAGAAAGGACGGATCGAGCATCCCTGTATCGCTGACGGTCTCGCCGATCCACGGCAAGAGCGGCCAGGTCATTGGCGCCTCGTCGATTGCGCGCGACATCAGCCAGTCCGTGCGCATCCAGCGTGAGTTTGCCGAGACCAAGAATCTGCTCGACAGCCTGTTACAGAGCTCGATCAAGTATTCCATCATCGGCAAGGATCTCGAGCAGCGCATCGTCTCCTGGAACGAAGGGGCACGGCGCAATTACGGCTACACGGCAGACGAGGTAATTGGCCAGCCTTCAGCGAGGCTTCACGTGGGCGCAGACTTGAGCTCGGGCGCCGTCGAAAAGCTGCTGCGTAGCGTGGACGAGCTCGGAATTGCCGAGGGTGAGTTCGAACGCGTCCGCAAGGACGGCACGCGCTTCCACGCGAGTGTCGTGGTTACGCGACGCCACGATGCGGGCGGCAAGCAGATCGGCTACCTGGTGATGAGCAGTGACGTGACTGCTCAGAAGACCGCGGAGGAGCAAGTGCGCAGCGCCTCGCTGTACGCGCGCAGGTTGATCGAAGCCAGCCTCGACCCTCTGGTTACCATCGCTCCCACGGGGAAGATTAGCGACGTCAACCAGGCCACGGTGCTGGCAACGGGCGTGGCACGCGAAGAGCTGATCGGGACCGACTTCTCCGACTACTTTACCGAGCCGAGCAAGGCCCGCGAGGCCTACGAGCAGGCCTTCGCCGTGGGAGCGATCGTGGATTTCCCGCTGACGATTCGCCACCGCGACGGTGGGCGGGTGGACGTTCTTTACAACGTGTCCGTGTACGCGGACGAAGGCGGCACTCCGCTGGGCGTCTTCGCCGCTGCAAGGGACGTCACGGCACAGAAGCGAGCGAAGGCGGAGCTGGCGGAGCAACGCACCCGCGAGCTCGAGCGGCTGGCGGAGCTCGAACGTTTTCAGCGGCTGACCGTCGGCCGGGAGCTCAAGATGATCGAGCTCAAGTCGGAGATTCGCGAGCTGAAGGCGGCGCTGAGCAGACCATGACGCAGACCCCGCCGTTGGCGCAAGGAGCTGCCTTCGAAGCGCCTCCCGATGTGCGCAGCCATTCCGTCGACAGGCTCGATGTTGTCGGGCACCTGGCCCCCGACACGCTCCAGCAACGGGATTTGCACAGGGCCTTGCTGAATATTCTCGAAGACGCCGATGAAGAGAAGGCACACTCCACGCAGACGCGGCGCGCGACCTTGAACGTCCTCGAGGACTTCGAGCAGGAGAAGACCAAGGTCGAGTCGGTGAACGCCGAGCTGCGCCGAGAGATCGTCGAGCGCACGCGTGTCGAGAGGGATCTGGCGCATGCCAAGGCCGCCGCCGAGGCGGTCAGCCGCGAGCTCGAGGCGTTCAGCTATTCCGTTGCACACGACCTGCGAGCGCCGCTTCGCAGCATCGATGGTTTCAGTCAGGCCCTGATCGAGGACTGCGAGGCGCAGCTTGGGGATGAGGGAAAGCGATATCTGAAGCACGTCTGCGAAGCAGCTCAGCAGATGGGCGAGCTGATTGACGCGCTGCTCAGCCTGTCACGCGTCACTCAGGGCGAGCTGCGGCGCGAGCAGGTGGACGTTTCCAGCCTGGCACGAACCGTGTTCGCCAGACTGGAAGCAACCGAGCCCGAGCGCGTCGTGGCGCTCGTGGTCGAAGACGGCCTGACGACCCACGCGGATGCGCGCCTGGTAGAGGTCGTCCTCACCAATCTCCTGGGCAACGCCTGGAAGTTTACCCGCCCGCGCACGGCTGCCCGCATCGAGCTCGCGCGAAGTGACGGGGTTCTGTTCATCCGGGACAACGGCGCCGGCTTCGACGCCGCCTACGCCGATAAGCTTTTCGGAGTCTTCCAGCGCCTCCACAGCGCAGACGAGTTCGAGGGAACGGGAATCGGACTGGCAACCGTGCAGCGGATCGTGCGCCGGCACGGCGGCGAGGTGTGGGCCGAGGGAGCCGTGAACGGCGGGGCGAGCTTCCACTTCACTTTCGAGGCTGATTCGCCATGACGCACAAGCTCGTGCTGCTCGTCGAGGATAGCGCGCGGGACGAGGAGCTGACGCTGCGAGCCTTGCGCAAGAACAACATCACGAACCCGGTCCTGGTGGCGCGGGACGGAGTGGAAGCCCTCGACTACCTCTTTGGTACGGGCAAGCATGCTGGCCGGGACGTGAGTGAGTTGCCGACGATTGTCCTGCTCGACCTGAAGCTGCCAAAGATCGACGGGCTGGAGGTGCTGCGTCGTATCCGCGCCAACGTACAGACCGCACTCTTACCGGTCGTGCTGCTGACGTCCTCCAAAGCGGACGCCGACCGCCTGGCGGCGTACAGCTCGGGCGCAAACAGCTTCGTGAGCAAGCCGATTGCCTTCGCGGACTTTTCGCGCGCCATCGGGCAGCTTGGGCTCTACTGGCTCATCCTCAATGAGCCGCCACCGGGTTTGGCGTGTTGAGGTGGTCTTGACCGAGCGTGCGGACGTTGCCTGCGCGCTACGTTGGGAGCGTGCTTAGGGTGGGCAGACCACTGCGTGTTCTGATCGTAGAGGACGAGGTGCGGGACGCAGAGCTCGTCTTGCGCGAGCTGAGACGCGGCAATTTCGACGTGCAATTCGAGCGTGTGGAGACCGCGGAGGGCATGTCCGCCGCGCTCGACAAGCAGCAGTGGGACGTGGTCCTCTCGGACTATGGCATGCCGCGTTTCGGCGCACCCGAGGCGCTGGCGCTGCTGAAACGGCGAAAGCTCGACTTGCCCTTCATCATCGTTTCGGGAACGGTGGGCGAGGAGGTGGCGGTCGCCGCTCTGCGTGCCGGTGCACATGACTTCATGGCCAAAGGCAAGCTCGCGCGCCTGCTGCCAGCAATAGACCGCGAGCTACAGGACGCCAGCCGCCGGGCGGAGCGAGCGCAGATGCAGGAACAGTTGCGCATCGCCGAGCGGATGGCATCGGTCGGGACGCTGGCTGCGGGGGTGGCTCACGAGATCAACACTCCGCTGGCCGCAGCGATCGCCAACCTGCAATTCGCCGCCGACGACGTCGCGGCTCTCGGACGGGACATTCACGCCAGCACGGAAGTGGTGCTCGATGCAGGCGCGGGGGAGTGGCTCGCACGCCGTCTTGCTGCGCTGGCGGAGCCCTTGCGCGACGCGCAGGAGTGCGCGGAGCGCATCCGCGTTATCGTGAGCGATCTGAAGGTCTTTTCACGAGGCGACGAGGCCAAGGGCGGGGCGGTCGACGTGGCGCGTGTGCTCGAGTCGTCCATACGCATGGCGTGGAACGAGGTGCGGCACCGCGCTCGGTTGGTCAGGGCCTATGGCGAGGTGCCCCCTGTGCACGGCAATGAAGGGCGGCTGGGGCAGGTATTCTTGAATTTAATCGTGAACGCCGCGCAGGCCATGCCCGAGGGGAGAGCGGACCAGAACGAGATCCGGATCAGCACCCGGCGCGAGGCTGCAGATTGGGTAATGGTCGAGGTTCAGGACACGGGTGCGGGCATCCCGGGGGCAGTCCTCTCGCGCATCTTCGATCCATTCTTCACCACCAAAGCCGTGGGTCTGGGCACGGGGCTGGGTCTGGCCATCTGCCATCGCATCGTCACGGCGCTCGGCGGCCAGATGCGGGTGGAGAGCGAGGTGGGGCGGGGAACGCTGGTTCGGACACTGCTTCCGATCTCCATGGAGTCGTTGCCCGATGCCGCTGCGGTGCGCACCGACGGCGTCGTGCCCTGTCGCCGCGGCCGTGTGCTGGTGGTCGACGACGAGGCGATGCTTGGCGGCGTGGTCTGCAGAATGCTTTCTGCGCAGCACGTCGTCGTTGCCGTCACCAGCGCCCGCGAGGCGCTGGCGCGCATCGAGCAGGGTGAGCTTTTCGACGTCATCCTTTGCGACCTGATGATGCCTGAGGTCACGGGCATGGAGCTGCATGACGAGCTCTTGCGCGTCGCGCCGCAGCACGCCGCCAGGATGGTCTTCATGACCGGTGGCGCGTTCACCAGCCGAGCGCAGGAGTTCATCGACCAAGTCCCAAACGCGCGTATCGAGAAGCCTTTCGACATCGACGAGCTCAGCGCCGTCATCCAGTCGCAGTTGCGCTGAAGCCATGGGCGAGCACGATCAGGATCTGCGTCGGGAAAACGAAGCTCTGCGCCGACGCATCGAGCAGCTCGAGCTTGCGCGCGGGGGAGAGGAGGCGCTGGGCGGGGCGGGCGAGGCCGGCTTCCGAGCGATGGCCAATTCGATGTCGCAGCTTGCGTGGATTGCCTCCGGCGACGGCTACATCTACTGGTACAACCAGCGCTGGTACGAGTACACCGGAACGGCGCCGGCGCAGATGGAAGGCTGGGGCTGGAGTAGCGTGCACGATCCGGCCGTGTTGCCCGAAGTGATGCAGCAGTGGAGCTTCTCGATCGCCGCAGGCGAGCCTTTCGACATGCGATTCCCGCTGCGTGGGGCAGACGGCGAGTTCCGCGACTTTCTCACGCGTGCGGTGCCCCTCAAGGACGACAACGGGAAAGTCGTGCAATGGTTTGGCACGAACACCGACGTGCACGCGCTGACGAGAGTCGAGGCTTCGTTGCGACAGAGCGAGCGGAGGCTTACCGCGGCGCAACGCATCGCAAGCCTCGGCAGCTGGGAGTGGGACGTCGCAAGTGGCAGGTGCGACTGGTCCGAGCAAACCTACCGCCTGTTCGGTATCCGCAACGGCGAGTTCGCCGGCACCTACGAGGCGTTTCTCAGTGCCGTGCATCCAGCGGATAGGCAGCGGACGCACCAGACGCTTCAGCGTGCCCTGGCGGGTGACGCGCCATGCCACATCGAGCATCGGGTGATATGGCCGGACGGAGCCGTCCACGTGCTGTACGAGCACTGGGAGGTCGCGCGGGACGCCGCCGGATGCACCGTCCAGGTGGCGGGCACGGTGCTCGACATCACCGAGCGCAAGGAAGCGGAGGCCAGCCTGGCCGAAACCAACCGAGCGCTGCGCCTGCTCAGCCGCTGCAATGAGGCCGTCGTGCGCTCCGAGCACGAAGGCGAGCTGGCCGCCAAAGTGTGCCGGATCGCGGTGCACGAGGGCGGCTTTCAATTCGCCTGGGTGGGGTACGCGCCCGATGATCAAGGGACCATCCCCGCTGCGGCGTGGGCAGGTAGTGCCGATGATGAAGCCATCGCTCGGTTCAACGCCGATGCACAAGGTCCCGCTCATGAGGCCATGCGCAGCGGGCAGCTGGTACGCTACCCGGATCCAAGGGCAGCTCACGTGGGGCTACCTCAGCCTGACGGCGGCTGGGTGTCCCCGCACGGCGTCGTGTGCCTTCCTCTCAAGCAGGCACAGGAGAGCTTTGGTGTGCTCGTCCTGTACCTGGCCGAGGCGCGACTTCTTACGGCGGGCGAGCTGGGCGGCTTGCAAGACTTGGCGGCCGCGCTCGCCTTTGGCATTGTCAACCTTCGCTCGCAGTCGGAGCGTCGCCGGCTGCAAGCGGCGCTCCAAACCGTCGCAACCAGCATCTCCGCGAGCACCGGAGCGCAATTTTTCGAGCAGTTGGTGACGAGCATGGTCGAGGCGGTCGGCGCCTACGCGGGCTGTGTGGCGCGTCTGCTTCCCGGCCAACCGCCGGTGGCACGGACGCTGGGCGCCGTAGTGGCGGGTGCGTCCCTTTCATCGTTTGATTATCTGCTGCAGGGTACGCCGTGTGAGGAGCTCCTGCGCACGCACGAGATGGTGGTGTCGAGCGGGGGAGACGAGCTGTATTCGGATCCGCGGATGCTCGAGCTTCTCGGAAGACCGCAGGCGTATGTGGGGCGTCGTCTCGACGACGCGGCGGGCAAGCTCGTGGGGTTCGCCGTCGTGCTCTTTGCCGAGCCGCTGCGCTCGACCCAGTTCGTGTGCTCCACGCTGCAGATCTTCGCGACCCGCGCGGAGGTAGAGCTGGCACGGCAGAAGTCAGACGCTCAGGTGCGGGAACACGCGTCATTGCTCGATAAGGCTCAAGACGCGATCCTGGTGCGCGACCTTGCCCACCGCGTCGTCTACTGGAACAAGAGCGCCGAGCGTCGGTACGGATGGACGGCTGACGAGGCGCTCGGCCGCAGCGTCAAGGAGCTGCTGTACGCGGACTACACGGCCTTCGACGCGGCGACCGCGGCAACGCTCGAGCGCGGTGAATGGGTGGGCGAGCTCAGTCAGCGCCGCAAGGATGGCACGTGGCTGCAGGTGGAGGGGCGCTGGACCTTGGTCCACGACGACGACGGGGCACCGAAATCGATCCTCGCCGTCAACACGGACCTGACGGAGCGCAAGAAGCTCGAGCGTACCGAGGAGCATCTGCGGCAGGCGCAAAAGATGGATGCGATAGGCAGCCTCGCAGGCGGCGTGGCCCACGACTTCAACAACGTGCTCTCGGTAATTTTGAGCTTTGCCCAGCTCATCCTGGACGGGCTGCAGCCTTCTGATCCGCTCCGGGAAGACCTCGAAGAGATACGGAAGGCCGGGCTCCGCGCCACGGAGCTCACTCGGCAGCTTCTGGCCTTCAGCCGCAAGCAGATCCTGCAGCCGGTCGTGCTCGACCTGAATCAGATTGTCCTCTCGGTCGAGAAGATGCTCAGGCGGGTGGTGGGCGAGCACATCGAGCTGAGGTTGGCGACCTCGG
>DASQDA010000608.1:0-3471 GCA_035634435.1 Polyangiaceae bacterium | reverse complement strand
CGCTCTTGGCATCGGGACCCGCCCCGTTGCGGCTCGTATCGATGACGAAATGAGCGCCGTTGACCATGGCGCTGAGTTTTTTGCCGTACTCGAGGTTCTCCTCGGTGGTGCCATAGTTCGACGTGTTGAGCGCAAAGCCGTGGGCGTCCTCGATGCCGGCTTTCTTGAGCCGCTCGGCCATGGCCTCGGCAGGCGCCCAGCGCGCATGCCCACTGTCGATGTAGACGATCGTCCTCGGGTTTTGACGCAGCACCCGCACAGCGTCGCGAATGAGCTGCAAGCGTTCCTCCTGCTGCTCCGGCGTCAGGCACTTATCGAGCAGCGGGATGGCGTCGGGCTCGAGAATGACGATCGCTGCGTCCTCGCCGATACCCGCGGCAACTTTGCGAATCCACCGTCGGTAGTCGTCGTTGCTGGCCAGGCCACCCTTCGAGTGCTGACCACAATCGCGATTCGGTACGTTGTAAGCGATGAACGCGGCAACCGCGCCCTGCTCCTTGGCTTTGCCAACCACGTGCTGCACCGTGCGAAACACGTTCGTGTTCCACTCGCCCAGCCACAAAGCCTGGGGCTGCTTGGCGATGCGATCGAGAATGGCGGCTTGATCCGGTCGGTCTTTGCGCAGCGCGTTAGCGCGCAAGGCTGCGAGTGACTCGGGATCCACCCATAACTTCACTCCGGCGAACGGGTTACCCTGCGCCTTGGGCGGTGCCGGGGGGTCGGTCAGCGGAGCATCGTCCGTGGGCTCCTTGCGTTGGCTCGCCTGGTCGGCGGCACCCGCGGGCTGTGACTGCTTGCCGCCGCAGCCGCCGAAGGAAAGCGCCAGCACCGTCAAAGCGCCACCCAGCACGCCACGGCGACCACGGGAGAGACAAAGGGCTCGAGACAGGGTCGGCACGGAGGATTCGAATCGCATCGGGCCCTCTTATGCGACGAGAAAGGGAGCGGAGCAACCACGCAATGATCGTGAATGCTCCCCGCTGCCGGCCTCCGCAAATGTCAGTTATTCGCCGGTAATTCCGATCTTTGCTTCGTAAACCATCTTTCCGTGCTGCGGGTCGTTGAAGATGATCTGGTAGTCGTTGGGGACCTCGACGGCGGTTTCCCCGGGCGCGCGGCCGCCCCCGGTGCCTTCGTCCTTGCCGACCGGCTTCAGCACGACGCTCTTGGCGGCTTCGTTGACGAACTCCACAGGCACCTTGTGCAGGTTCACCAGCGTGTTGCCCTTGCGACGGACCGTCATCCAGTACCAGCGGCCCTTCTCCTGCTTGAAGCGGATGCCGTCGGCGGCGATCTTCTGCTTCTCCTTATTCATGCAGTCAGCGCGCTTCTTCGGGTCTGACTTCGCCTGAGCGTCACACTTTTGCTCGGCCGCCTCGCGCATATCCGAGGCGGTGAACGAGAACATGAAGATCACGTCGGGAGCGGTCAGGATGTCGCGCGGTGTGCGCGTCAGGGTTGGCTCGGTCGAGGCGGACGTGCCCTTGTCAGCCGCGTCGCTGGCAGCGGGCGAGTCGCTCGCCTTTTCCTTGGTTTCCGACTCTCCGTCACCGGAGGCCTCGGGAGCGGCCGGCGTGGACTCGCTCGCGTCCTCCGCCGCCGCGCCTTCTGGACTCTCCGCGGGTGGCTTCTCGCTGCCACCGCACGCGGAGACCAACAAGAACAGTGCTGCCAATGAAATGAATTTAGATCGCATCGCTCATCTCCCGGTCGTGCCTGCTCGAGCCCGCCGGGGTTACTAAGAGCCCCGGCACAGGGCTGCGGCTCTGCCGACGCGGGGCTTCGTACCATGGTTGAGAACTGGCGACCAAGGCGCCGGCCGCGCCCTGGCGCTAGCTCCGCGACAGCGTGAGACGCGATCGCGTGGCCGACGGAGCCTCTTCGCGAGGGCGGCCCGGTAAGCGCACCACGACCCAGCCGCCGCCGTCCGGTGCGTTCCCCAGGCCGATGCTGCCGCCGTGCGCCTCGACGATCTCCCGGCAGAGGGCGAGCCCCATGCCGCTGCCGCGTTCCTTGGTGGTGTAAAGCGGCAAAAAGGCGTTCTTTAGCGCTTCCTCGCTGAACCCGGGACCGCGATCGCGAACCCGAAGCTCGGTACCCCCGCTCGGGTCCACTTTGACGAGAAGCTCGATGCGTTGCGGTGGCGAGCGGGTTTCCCGCGCGTTCTTCAATAAGTTGATGAGTACCTGCTCGACCTGAACCGGGTCGAAGTAGCCGTGCTCCTCCGGGGGCGACGGTACCGCCAAATCCGGATGCAACTCGCTGAGCTGCCGCAGAAAGGGCTCCCAATCCACCCGGCGCGGCCGCGGCTGCGGCAGCCGCGCCAGATGCGCGTAGCCTTCCAGGAAGGTGGCCAGGTGCCGCGTTCGCTCCTCGATAGTGTCGAACACGCGCGCCAGGCGTGGCGCTGGATCGGCGCCGTGGACGATTTTGCGTGCCGAGTGCACGAGGGAGCTCACCGGAGCCAGGGAGTTGTTCACCTCGTGACTGATCACCCGGATCACGCGCTTGAGCACGTCGACGTCACGCCTCGAGATCTCGCGCGTCAAATGTTTGACGATGAGCAGGGTGTGCAGCTCTTCGCCGACCACGAAGGTGCGACGGCTCACGTGGAACGTTTCGGGTTGGCACTCGACCTCGATGCTGAAGAGGCGGTCGGATTCGCCTAGCAACGCTTCGCGTAGCGCGGGAGGAGCCTCGGCGACCAAGCGTAGGAAGTTCTTCTCGCGCGGCTCTTGTCCGCAAAAGAAGAGGTCACGGGCGGTCGGATTGGCGTAGCGAATCTGTCCGCTGTCCGCAAAGAACAACACGGCGTCCGGATTCGAATCCGCGATCGTCGTCGCCATGCGTGCGTGGACGTTCTCGGAGATTTCGCGGGCCCTGCACTCCGAGTCGACCATCGGCAACGGTCGAGACAAAAGCAGACTCAGCGCAACGCCCGCCAGGGCACCGCCCCCGAACACCGTCCAGGGCTCCTGCCCCAGACCAGCCAAAACGCAGGCGACACCCGCGGTCAGCAACACGGGCGTCACGCTCCACAGGCTGGACCAGGCCCGCGCCGCTCGTAACGGAAGGGGGAGGACGTTGCTCATTCCGCCGCCGATGGTAAGCGCATCGTAGGGCCGGCCGCCATGCTGTCGAGCTCCGCTAGCTCCCGTTCGCGCTCGGCTCGGGCCGCCTCCCCCGTCTTGCCGAAGCGACGACGCAGGCTCTCGGCTGCGTCGTCGAACAGCGAGTACGCCACTGGAGTGGCCAGCAGCGTGAGCAGCAGCGACAGCACCTGACCGCCCACGATCACACCAGCGGTGGCGCGATTGAACCCGGATCCGACGCCGGTGGAGACGAGCAGCGGGAGCATGCCGGCAACGAATGCCAGCGTCGTCATCAGAATCGGTCGCAGCCGCTCGCGGTTGGCCTCCAGGATCGCGCTGTCGCGATGCTTGCCCATACGTCGCAGTTGGTTCGTGTGGT
>DASQDA010000607.1:0-1641 GCA_035634435.1 Polyangiaceae bacterium | reverse complement strand
GACCGGCGCTGACGCGGCCGCTGTGACGGCTGTCGCGGGCTGCTGCTCCACCACCCGATCGCGGCCTAGCCATAGGGCCACGACCCCAACCAGCGCGCTCCCCAGCGCCGACGCCAGCAGCGTGCCTTGAATCCCGAGCACCGGAAGCACCGCATAGGCCGCCAGCAGCGCCCCCGTCGCGCCGCCCAGCGTATTGCTCGCATACAGCCACGTCAGCCGCCGCTCTTTGCGCCGCGCATCGCTCGGCATGGACGCATCGCCCTCATCCGCGAGCTGATCGCTCTCGATCCCGCGCGACAGAAACGGCAGCGTTGCGCCCATCGCGGTCGTCGGCACAATCACCAGCAGCAGCGCCACGAGCCAGCGCAGCACAGTCAATGTCGCCAGCGACTCCGGCGCGCTCTCTGCCAAGCTCGCGTAGAACGGCGTCAGCGCGCGAAATCCGAGCGGCGTCAGGGCCACCGCGACCGCCACCACGAGCTCCAACCATCCATAGGCGACGAGCGGCCGCCGGATCCGCGCCGACAACTTTCCGCCCCAGTGCGCCCCGAGCGCCAGCCCGGTCATGAACGCCGCCAGCACCGCGCTCACCGCGTAGGCCGTCGACCCCACGATGTACCCGAGGTACTTCGAGAAACACAGCTGGTCCACCAGCCCCGTCGCTCCCGACACCACGAACAACCCCAGTGTCACGCCAAACGGCAACGCCCGACGTCGCGTCACAGCCCCTGCCGTCGCGGCTCCTTCGTCGGCAAATCCCGGCGCGACCCCCGCGTCGCGCTCGCGTTCGCGCAGCGCCGAGTGCGGCGCGTCGGACGTCCTCCCTTTTGGCTCCGAAGCAGGCTGGCTCACGCGCGCACCATACAGCGTCCGGCCCCGCGCGCGACGCGCTCACACACCAGGAAAACCCCGCATCCCGCTCCGATTCGCGCCCCATCCCGCTTGCATTCCGCTCGTTAGGACCCCGGGCCGGCGCTGCTCCAGCCGAATTCCCCGCCATCGCCCCAGAACTCATCGCGCGCGGTCGATCGAGCGTGGAAGGGGTTGTCCGTTTCGAGCCTTCGGACTATCTTCCCGCGCCCTCGAAACCTACCGCACCAACCCATCAGTCCCCATCGTCTAGCCGGCCCAGGACACGGCCCTTTCAAGGCTGTAACACGGGTTCAAATCCCGTTGGGGACGCCATTACTGACAGGCTCACGGGCCAATAGATTACGTACGGCCGTCCCTTCCAGCAAGAAGCGACGGCCGTTTTCCGTTTCGATGGGTGTTGCCGTGAGCTGCCCGCCTTCGAGCAACGCGGACATCACCTGGCGCGCTTCCTCCGGATTGCGTTCCAGCGCTCCCTGAAGCTCCCGGAAGCGCTTTCGAGCGCCCACTTGGAGGCGCTTCAGCTCCATCCGAATCCCGTCACGCGCTGCGTTCTGGGCGCGCAGCCGCCCATGGACGTCTGCGAGACGCTGCTCGCGTTCCGAAAGCGCCTGGATGAGCGCGGGCGATTGCCCAGCGGCCGCCACGGCCTCGACTAGGCGATCGATCTCGGCGCGCAGCGCTCGTGCCTCCACCTCAAGCGCGGGGATCGCGTTGCAGGTCGCCGCCGCGTGCTCGTCGAGGCGCTCGCGAACGCGCTGGATGACCTCG
>DASQDA010000606.1:0-14444 GCA_035634435.1 Polyangiaceae bacterium | reverse complement strand
CTTCTTCGTGGATCCCACCGGCCTGGCATTCCCACTGGTCCTCTGGGTGGTCGCGAAGGTAGCCTTTGCAGAACAGGCTGAGGGAAGCCTGGTTCTAGACGCCAGCGGGCGGGTCGTCGGCTCTTCCTTGCTGGGTCAGGGCTTCGTCAAACCCGAGTACTTCCATCCGCGCCCCTCCGCCGCCGGCCGTGGCTACGATGCGGCAAACTCGAGCGGCACGAATCTCGGACCGACGAGCGACAAGCTGGTCAACGGGATCCAGGACGACCCAGCGACAAAGGACATGGACGAGACCTACCTGGGCTTCCGCGATCTGGCTCGGGCCTATCGGCAGGAGAATGGCCTGGCGCCCGACGCGCTCGTCCCAGCCGACGCTCCCACACGCTCGGCTAGCGGCCTCGACCCGCATATCAGCCCCGCTAACGCCTTGCTGCAGAGCGGGCGTGTGGCCAGAGCGCGCAACCTGCCCCTGCACCGCGTCGGACAGCTGGTGGCGCAGCACACTGAGGGTCGCACACTTGGGTTGTTCGGCGAGCCGCGAGTCAATGTTTTGCTGCTGAACCTAGCGGTCGATGAGCTCAAGTGATGCAAGATGGAGTATGGCGGACGCGCGCCCGAGCCCAGACGAGCTGCTGCGCCGCGTCGTGGAGGACGAAGCGCGCGACAAGCGCGGCAAGCTGACGATCTTCTTCGGCGCGGCGCCCGGCGTGGGCAAGACGTACGCAATGCTCGAGGCGGCGCGCGCGGAGCTCGAGCAGGAGAAGCGCGACGTCGTCGTGGGCATCGTCGAGACCCACGGGCGCTACGAGACAGGTGCTCAATTGCTGGGGCTCGAGCTCTTGCCCCGCCGCCCGGTGGGCTACCGCGGCGTGTCGGTCGCAGAGTTCGACCTCGACGCCGCGCTCGAACGGCGCCCCCAGGTGATTTTGGTCGATGAGCTGGCCCATACGAACGCGGACGGCTCGCGGCATCCCAAACGCTGGCAGGACGTTCAAGAGCTGCTCGACGCTGGCATCAGCGTGTTTTCGACGATGAACGTGCAGCACGTCGAGAGCTTGAACGACGTCATTGCCAAGGTCACAGGCGTCATCGTGCGCGAAACGGTGCCCGACTCTGTGATCGAGCAGGCTCACGAGATCAAGCTGGTCGACCTGCCGCCTGACGACCTGCTCGAGCGCTTGCGCGACGGCAAGGTCTACGTTCCAGCACAAGCGCAGCGCGCGATCGAGAACTTCTTCCGCAAAGGGAACCTGATTGCGCTTCGCGAGCTGGCCTTGCGCTTCACCGCCGAGCGCGTGGACGCGCAGATGCTCGCCTACCGCCGCTCGCAAGGCATCGAGCAGACGTGGGCGACCAGCGAGCAGCTGCTGGTTGCGGTGAGCCCAAGCCCCTATTCGCCGCGGCTCGTGCGAGCAGCTCGCCGTATGGCGGCGGCGCTGCACGCGCGCTGGTTTGCCGTCTACGTCGAACCCAAGAGCGCTCGGAAGCTCTCCAAAGACGCTGAGGCGAGGCTCGCGCAAAACCTGAGGCTCGCCGCCCAGCTGGGCGCCGAGGTCGTGACGCTCCCAGGCGACGACGCAAGCGAAGAAATTCTGCGATTCGCGCGCTCCCGCAACATCAGCAAGGTGATCGTGGGCAAGCCGGTGGTGTCTGGCTGGCGCAGTCGCTTGCGCGTTTCACTCGTCGACAAGCTGGTGAGACAGGGAGGCGACATCGACGTTTACGTCACCGCGGGTGACCTGCACCCTGACGAGCGTCTACCTGAGCGGGTCCCGCGGCCCCCGCTTCACGTTCCCAGCTTGCTTGCGGCCGTTGCGGTGTCACAGGTGTCGACGGCCGCTTCATGGGTCCTTTTCGGCAGGGAGCAACTGCCGGACGTGGTCATGGTCTATTTGCTTGGCATCATGCTGGTGGCCAGCCGATACAGCCTGGGCGCGTCCGTGCTGGCTGCTTCGTTGAGCGTTGCTGCGTTCGACTTTGTTTTTATTCCGCCGTATTTGACCTTGAGCGTGTCGGACCTGCGGCACACGGTCACTTTCGGGGTCATGTTCCTGGTGGCCATTGTCATCAGTGGGCTGACCCAGCGCATAAGAAATCAGGCCCAGGCCGCGCGCCAGCGGGAGCTGCGCATAGCCGGCCTCTACGACCTCAGTCGTGAGCTGGCCAGCACACAGGGTAGTCAGCGCGTCATCGAGGTCGCAGCAGGCCACCTGGAAAAAGTTCTGCAGTGTAGCGTCGCCGTATATACATCCGACGAGAAGGGTAAGTTCTCTCGGGTGCAGGGAAGCGCCGAGTCTGACGCCGCGTCGGAGCGGGAAGGCAGCATCGCGCAATGGGTGGCAGAAAATCGCAAGGAGGCGGGGCTTGGCACCACAACGCTCCCCAGCAGCACAGCGCTGTACGTTCCGCTCATGGCGTCGGGGGGTCTTGCTGGTGTAGTGAGCCTGAAACCCATCGAGCCGGATCGCTTTCAATCGATCGAGCAGCGCAGGCAAGTGGATGCGTTCGCAACGCAAATGGCGCTCGCGATGGAGCGCGCTGTGCTTTCCGAGCAAACGGATAGGGCCCGCCGTGAGGTGGAGACCGAGCAACTGAGAAATTCGCTGTTGAGCTCCGTATCTCACGATCTACGCACGCCGCTCGCGGTCATCACCGGAGCGGCGAGCACCCTGGTGCAGAGCCCGACGCTCGATGCAGCGGCGCGGGAGGACTTGAGCAAGACGATCTTGGAGGAATCGGAGCGGCTCAACCGGCTGATCCGAAATCTGCTCGACATGACCCGGCTGGAGTCCGGTACGGTCAAGGTCAACAAGGAGTGGTTGCCGCTGGAAGAGGTAGTCGGATCGGCGCTCAACCGTCTCGAGGCGCGCCTGGCCGGTCGCGACGTCAGCGTGCGGCTTGCGCGCGAGCTGCCGCTCGCGCCGTTCGACGCTGTCCTGATCGAGCAAGTGCTGATCAACCTTCTGGAGAACGCGACGAAGTACAGCGCGGGGCCCCTCGAGATCAACGCAACTCACACGCGGGAAGAGGTAATCGTCGAAGTGGCCGATCGAGGCGACGGAATTCCTGTTGGTCAGGAAGCTCGCATCTTCGAAAAGTTTGAGCGTGCGGCGCGCGAACGCGGACCTAGCGGGGTGGGGCTCGGGCTTGCAATATGCCGCGCCATCGTGGCGGCCCATGGTGGAAGGATCTGGGCTCACAATCGCTCGGCGGGTGGCGCGTCATTTCACTTCGCGCTGCCAATCGCAGGCAAAGCTCCAAGTGTGGTCACGGAACGGCTCGAGACCAGCGAGGGGAGGCCGTCGACGTGACGGAGACGGCAGTTTCTATCCTCCTCATCGAGGACGAGGTCCAGATGCGGCGCTTCCTGCGGACGTCCCTGACCAGCAATGGTTATCGTCTGATCGAAGCGCACACCGGCGAGGACGGCATCGCGCAGGCGGCGGCGACGAACCCGGACCTGATCCTGCTCGACCTCGGCTTACCCGATCTCGACGGGCTGCTCGTAACCCAGCGGCTGCGTGAATGGTCCAGGACGCCGATCATCGTCATCTCGGCACGCGGCCGCGAGGAAGACAAGATCGAGGCGCTCGATGCGGGCGCAGACGACTACTTGACGAAGCCATTTGGCGTGGGCGAGCTACTCGCGCGCATTCGCGTCGCGCAGCGCCGCGCGGCCACCACGGGCACGGGCGAAGCCCAGTTCAGCACAGGGGCGCTCAAGGTAGATCTCGGGCGGCGGCAAGTCATGGTCGCGGGCACGGAGGTTCACCTCACGCCCATCGAGTACAAGCTGCTCGCGACGCTGGTCAAATACGCCGGACGCGTCGTGACGCACCGCCAGCTGCTGCGCGAGGTGTGGGGGCCGAATTGCGCCGAGCAGACCCACTATCTGCGGGTGTACATGGGTCAGCTCCGGCACAAGCTCGAGGCCGACCCCAGTCGCCCGGCCTTTCTCCTCACCGAGCCCGGCGTCGGCTATCGCCTGCGGGCGCAGGAATAACCAGCTGCGTTCGCGGACATATCCAGGCTCGCGCACTCGCGCACTCGCGCACTCGCGCACTCGGGCACTTGCCGCGCAGGGCGCGCGCGCTATGGTCCACGACGATGTCCGGGGGAGCCAAAGACTCGAACTTTCCGCCCGTGGATGAGCGACTCGTCGCTCCGGGCTGGTTGACGACTTCCAACTACGTCGACGAACGCGGCGAGCGCTGCCGCGAAACGCGCTACTTGGAGCTGCACCATCTGCAGCCATTCGCCCGGCGCGGCCAACATGTCGCGACGAACTTGGGCGCTCGGCTGCGCCGCTCACAATGCCCTCGCGGCCGAGCAAGACTTCGGACCAGCCGTCATCGAGCCCAAGCGTCACGCGGCGAGGCACGACTCCTTCAGCGCCGTTCATCAGCGCGGAAGCTACATCGAGCGATAGTCGCGTAGTGCCCATCGCTGTGGCCAGCGCCTTGGGCCGCCGCTGGTGGTCGCGAAAGCTTCGTCCGAGATCTCGAGCGTTTTTTGGGCGCGAGCGTCGAGCGCGCCATTATCTTCAAGCCGACGATCGGCTCGCCGCGGGTGTCGACCGAGACCACGGGCTCAGCTCTGGCGCGAAAGTCGCCGCGCGGTCGCCTAGGCCGTCGCGCGTCAACTGCCCAACCGGCTCCAAATCTCGGTAAACACACGCCGAGGCACGGTGTGCAAGCCAATCTGCCAGCATCCGTCAGAGGTTGGATCCGCGTCCGAGGGGGGCTCACCCGCTGGTCGTGCCACGGCTCCAGTTTTGCGGTTGTCGCCCGCGCCTGCATATAAAAACCGACTGGCAAAAAACCGTTCGGCCATGTCGCCAGGCAGGCCATTCATCGGCCACGCGGGGGTACGCCGAGCGGGCCTACCTTGCCTCGATACCGGGCCGGATCAAAACCGGACGCGTCTGTGGCGTCCCGCCAAACCAGGCAAGGACGAGCGATCGAGCCCTTGCGTGCCGTGACCACCAGATCGGCCAAGTCGAACGTCAGATTCGTGCGGCTGTGATTGTGAAGCTCACTGTCGACCCTGTTGCCCGCGAAGTAATAGACGCGCATGCGGTACGTCACGGCGCCAGTCATCAGAGTGAGCTGATGGGTCTTCATGCCATCGCGTTCTCCTGCGAGAGGCGCGTTGAGAGCTCAGTAGCTGTAGTGGGGGTCGCACCCGACGGTGGCGGCGGCGAGCAAGACGACCGCCGGCGCGCCGCGGGTCGTGGCAGCGGTGTCTTGGGACGCGCCCGACGCTTCAGCAAGCTTTTCGGCGGGTGTCTGCACCCATTCTTTACTGTTCGAGGAGTCCGACACGTTCACCACGGACATGGCTGCACGGTGATGGGCATGACAAGGCCAGGTGGCTCCGGGCCCCGTTTCCCGCGTAATCGTTGGCACGCGTCCCATCCCACAACGAGCAGCTTAGCCACGCTGCGACGGATCGCCTCGTTGTCTGTTGCCCCTATGAGACCTTCTCGCGGTTGGGGGCCGCGAGTTGCCGAGCGATCGCACTCTGGAGGGCTGGACTATTGGCCAGGAAGACTGAAGATATATGGGTATCACCCAGTCGGGAGAGACTCCCAATCAGGCTTAGCCATGTCGATGACACTCCTCTACGGCGCCAGTTCCGGCGTTCTTCACGCGGTAACCGGCCCTGACCACCTGCTGAGTCTCGGCCCGGTTGCGGTGCAGCAACAAGGTGGTTCCTGGCGCGTGGGCGCGGCCTGGGGGCTGGGCCACGCGGTGGGTACCCTCGCCCTCGCTCTGCCACTCATCCTCATGGCCGAGTTGATGGAGCTCTCGCTCTGGGCAGCGTGGGGCCAACGGTTGGCAGGGGCCGCCCTGATCGTGATGGCCCTCTATGGTTTGCGCCGCCTGCAGGTGGCCCCTCATGGGAGCGCTGCTTCTCTGAAGGCTGCAATGGGCGTGGGGTTCATTCATGGGTTAACCGGTGCGGGCAGCCTCGTGCTCGTGCTGCCCGTGCTGGTCGCGGGTTCCCCGCCGAGCAGCTTGGCCTTCCTGCTTGCCTTTGGCGCTGGCAGCACAGCGGCCATGGCGGCGTTCACAACGCTCTTGGCTCGCGTGGGCAGCAAAATGCCTGCTGGTATCGTGTCGCGTGTCCAGCGTATCGTCTGTGGTGCCGCCATCGCTCTCGGCGCCTATTGGCTCGCCTTCTCGTAGGGGAGTGCAGGCGCGGCTTGCAGGCGATCGCGCCGTCTGCACGTAGATTGCGATAGGCTCACTCCGCCTGCAGCGTTCCCGAAACGTCTTCCGCCTGCGCGCGCAGCTGTTCTATATTGCCGCGCGTATGCACCGGGTGACGTTCACTCCTAACTTCGTGCGCGACGTGGAGTGTCCGAGCGCCGAGGTGCGAGCGGGCCGTTGCGCGAGGCCCTGGAGGGCTTACTTCGCGCAACAGCCGCAAGTGCGGCTCTGCGTGGGTGACGAACAGGGCAGTTGCGGCGACACGTCACCGTCTTCGTCGATGGCGTGCAGACCAAGGACCGGCAGGCGCTGTCTGAGGCGGCCGGGCCCGCGGCGGAGGACTTGCCGACGAGTCCGCCAGGTGGACACGAGTCGCCGGTCACGATCCTGCTGAAGCTCGCACGCAGGGCGTGGCAGCGGCGTCGGTCCACCGCGAATGTTGAATGATGAGCGGCTTTGCTCTACTCCTTCCCGTTAAGTGCTGAGCGCGGTGCAGGAGTTGAGCGGCAGAGCCCGCGCGGGGCGCGCGGTGTGTGCCGATTGGCGGCGCTGGCTGGCTGCATGTTGCTGCCACCCGGCGCCTCGGCGCAGAGCTTGGAGTCCCAACCTCGAGCGCTGCATCCGATTCGTCTGTCGAAGCAGGGCCGCGCCGACATCGTGGCGCAGCTGGAGCGTGAGGGTTTTCCGCCTCTCCTGACCAGGTCGCGGGAGAGCATTCGATCTACATGGGGGCCATCGGACAAGGCAATGAAATACTCCGCAGCAACGCCGGGGCAGCGCGGCTGCAGGGTGGGCAGCGGCGCGCAGCATTGCCCAGGGTCGCGTTACGATGAGGAGCGCGCACGTTCCAGAGCGCCCGTCCTACAACAAACGCGAGAGCGCAATGGGCCGACACGTGGCGAGACCGCACTAACCCTCTTGCACGCGCTCGAGCTCCTCCACGTCTGCGAGGTCCCTGTGACGCGCGGCCGACATCTTGTTGCGGATGAGCGCCGCCTTGCCGATATAGGGGATGCGATAGCCGTCGAGATCGAAGGTTCGCGAGCCTTCGAGCGCTTCGTCGAAGGAGACTCCGCTGATGCGCGTCAGGAGCTCGACTTTGAGAGGCGCGATGCCAAAGCGATAAACATTGCCCGCTCTTGCGAAGTGGTCCGCGACCACGCCATGCTCGCGCAGCGGTGCGCCGAAGGCTTCCAGCGCGGCTACAAGGCGGCGGGCGTTCGTTTCGGAGGGCCTGACTAAAATGTGCATGTCGTCCGTTGCCCGGACGTGTCCGTACAAAATGACGGCCCAGCCGCCCACCAGCAGAAACTCGACGTCGGCTCCATGAAGCTCGATCAGCAGGTCGGCGAAGTCTTGGGGGAGCTTAGTCATGCTGACCGTCAGCGACGAAAATCTCGCCCGGCCACTGCGAGCGCGGCACACGGGCGTGCTCGCCGCGGAGCGCCTCGTGGTGCGCGATGAGGCGGACGGCGGCCGCAAGCCTCTCCTCCGGCGTGCTGCTAGCGTACGGCGGCGTTTTCGGTTCACCGAGCGCTGTGACTTCGATCGTCATACGGACGCGTCGCGCCGCGGCTCTCGCCATTCGCGCAGCTCGGGTATCGTCAGCACTCACCGGGGCAAATTATCATGTCCTGCAGCCCTTGCCCGCCAGATTCAGCTCGGACGCGCGCCCGTCCGTCGCAGCGTCGGTGAGCCGGCGCTCGCACTTTCCGCACGAGGGACTGCCGTTGCCGCTCCGACCAACGGAAGCTCAAGGGGAGCGTGGTACCGCCATCGCCCTGGACAGTGAATGCTCTTGCCGTGCTTTGCGATGCCCAGAATGCACGCTCGAGGCCAGGCGCAGCGACGGACCGCGCGCCGGTGCGCCCGCCGCTGCGCCAGCGGTCGCTAGCTCAGTTGGCTCGGTGCCAGGAGAACTCGCGGTACGAGGAGCGACTCCAGCCGGACGCATACGCGTTGCGATTGAGCACACCGCGCAGCAGCGTGCCCTGCCCGTTGCCGACCAGGTTGATGTCGCGTGCGTTGCAGCAGTCGATCTTTTTCTCGCTCTTCCAGAACGTCCAGTTCTGCGCGGGCGAATCTTGACAGTTGGCCAGCACGATGTCTCCAGTGGCACCGCCACCGGCGACGCTGAAACAGTGACCCGACAGCGACCGGATCTCCTGCGTGGCAGAGTCGTAGCGGAAGAGCTGGCCGTCAGCGGTCGAACAGTTGCGCGGTGAGATGGCAGCGCCCAGGTGACCGGCGCCGGCGTCGGCGACGCTCAGGCAAACGCCCGCTACGCGGCTCGCGTAGAAGTGCTGCGAGTTGGCCGCGAGCGTCTCGTATTCGGCTGCGTCGTTTCGCAGGTGGTAGTGCATCTCCTGGAAGGCAGCGAGCGCTTGTCCGGAGCCTTGATAGCCTGCCGGAGTGCGGTACTGGTCGATGTACCACTGCGCCCCCGTCATCATCTGGCGAGCGCGCGTAGTGAGGTCACGAAACGAGGTGCCGAGATCGGCAATTCGCTTTGCCTGATGGTAGAGCGACCCGTAGTGAGCGATCACGTCGAGGCGCGAGCGCCAGTCGAAAAACTGAGCCTCGCTCTTGCCGTGCTGACCGAAGGGCTCGAGCTCCAACCGAATGGGCGCACCGTAACCCGGACCGTTGGCTGTCGCGCGAAACTCCTCCAGGGTTGCCTTCACCCCGGCGGGCGTCAGCTCCTTGACCGCGAGCACCGTATCCGACTGCGACAGCGCGAGCACCGTGATGCGCATCTGCGAGAGCATTTCGCGTACCTGGGTTTCGTTATGGTACGTGGTCTTCAGGGCGGCGCCGAACGAGGCGTTCTTGAAGCTGGCGTCCAGCGACGCGGCAAAGTGTTCGCGCGTGTACTTTTCAGAGTGCGCGATCTCGGCGGAGTAGATGATGTTGATGCGATGTCCGAGGTGCGCCGTCTTGACGAACACGTCACCGAAGGCGCCGTGAATGAGGCTCTTGCCGTCGGGACGACTCAAGTAGTCTTCGAACGTTGCGTTGAAGGGCACGCCTGCGTCGAGCGTCACCTTCGTCTTGAAGACCTCCTCTTCGGCCACGAACACGATGTGATTGCGGGAGAACTTGACCTTCTCCTCTACGGTTCGTTTCACGTTCGCATTCGCTGAAAACAGCGCGTACGAGCCCTCTCCGTCAATGGTCACGGAGCTCGAAACCGAGCGCTCGAGCTCGTACGAGTCGGACACGAAGCTTTGCTTCTGGTTCGTCACCTTGACGATGGGATCCTCACAAGCCGTGTAGCCGTCGACGAACGGAAACGCCTCGCTCGTGCCGGTGAGCGCGTCGAAGGCGCTGCCAACGAAGTCTTTGGCGGCGCCGCGAATGCAGCCCTGCGTCGCGGCTTGCTGGTTTTCGGCAATCGCTGCGCCTTCTATGCCTTCTGCGCCCGTGCCGGCCTCGGATGTGTCCGGGGCACCACAGGCGAATGCGAAGAGCAGGGGCAGCAGCGTGAGCGCACGCCGCTGGCTTCGCGGCGACACGGCAGGGGTCCTGGAAAAGTAGCTCATTGGTGTCGACTCCGTGAATCAGCGTTGGAGATGGCGACCGCGTTGCAGTCCCTTCGCCAATAGAGCCCCGCAGCGCTGCACGTTGCGCAACAAATGTTGCGCTCGAGCCCCGAATCGCGCGCCACGCAAGCTGGCGCATCAGCGTCTCCAGTCGTTGAGCTCTTTTTGCGCTCGGCCGCCGCTTGGCGGGTCTTTAGCTGGACAGGAGACGCCCCATGATGACTTCCAAGTCCGCATTGAAGACGCTGAGCCTCTTGACCTTCAGTCTGCAAGGAGCCTGCAGCGCACCCGGCGCTGACGGGGCTGACCCGGCCTCGAACACGGCATCCACGAACGCCCGCGACGCCGTCGTCGCGCTCGCGTCAGCGGCCTTGATCCTCGACAACCCGCGGCCCTTCCTGCCGGAGGACACGACCGTGACCATGTATCACCCGCGTTACAAGACGTGCCTTCTCTGCGCTTACACCGACATGAACAGCAGCGTTTTCGGTGTGGGGGGCCCGCACGTCTCCGCCATCCCCGCCGCACGTCGCCAGTCGATCTATCTGTCGTTTCCTTACGGTCACCCCACCAATCCGCGGAGCATCGTGTTCTTGACCACGGGTCAACAAGATAGCGACGGGAACGACGACACGCTAACGGGACAACGCGCTGGCTACGCATTTCGCGGACGCGAGGCCCAGCGTGTGATGCAGGGCGACTCGCTCTTTGGTCGCATCACTCAGTCGCCCTTGCTCGCCGAGCCAGACACGTATCTCATCCTGGTGCACGACAACGCTGCCGACTGGGGCGTCTCCGATTCCTGGGACATCCACCGGCAGTTCGCCAAGTTCGTCGCGGAAAAAGTCACGAGCAACACCGGGAGCGTGGTGCTTGCGGGCTACAGCCGGGGCGGCATCATGGTCGCGGAAATGGCGCGCTACCTGCGCAACGGGACAGCGCCGCTGGCGAGCTCGGTGCCGCTCTACGTCGGTGTCTTCGACGGCGTGGCGGGCGGCTCACACTTTGGCGTCGACACCGGTGCCGGTGCGCAGAACCCAATCCACGGCAGCGAGGGTTACAAGAAGGAGCTTTCCGATGTCGATGCGCAGCTCGACCCCGCCAGTCGTCAGAACAGCACCTTCTTCTTCAACTCGGTGTCCGGAGCGTCGGTCGCCGGCACGGCGGTGCATGCGTTCGGATCGCGCACCTACGAGGTCTACCCAAGCTACTGGATGGAGCATTGGGAGCGACTGGCGCACGGAGCCTACAGCAACTTCGCGCACTCCGCGCGCCTCTTTGACCCTTTCCTGAGCTGGCTCGAGGCCATGCAAAGCCGCGGTGCTTCGGCGCAGCAGGCCATGCACGTGGGTGTCGGCAGCATCGGCGCAGGCACCGCTCGCGAGCTATACGTGGACGCGCTGGCGGGCAGCACCGTTCATCTGGGCGCGGAGTGGAGCTCGGGGTTCGATGCCGATATCGACATCGACGTCTACACGCCAGAGGGCGCTCTCGTCGCCCGCGGAGTCGCCTCTTCTACCAGCACCGAGGTCCTGTCGTTCGTCGCGCCGGTCACCGGCACTTACCGCGCGCAGGTCTTTGCTCATCGCGGTGCCGCGGACACGAGCATCTATCATCTGGTCAACGGCGATCCGACGCGCGTCGGTCAGATCCTGCTGCCGTTCGAGCGCATTAATAGTGTCAGCGGATGGACGCGAACGTTGGACATCAAGACCGCTGGAGAGGGCAGCGTGAACCTGCGGTTGCGCTGGGAGAACGACGTCAACTCGAACCTCGACCTGTACGTCAAAGACAGCAGCGGCAACCTCATCGCTCAATCGGCCACCGACTTGCTGGAAGAGCACGTGTCGTTTCCCGCTGCCGGTCGCCAGCACCTCAGCGTCGAGGTCCGATCGCGCGACGCGGTGGAGACCCAATTCGAGCTCGACGGCAGCGCACCGCTCGCGCCCTGATGCACGGCCGCCGGGGCCGCAACGGTGGTCCACGGCTGCCGGGCGCCTCACTGCAGCGGGCGCGCTGCTCCGGGCCTCGGCGGCTCGAGGCAACGCGCTCCGTCCCGGCTCACCCCAGCAGCCGCGCCCTGCCTCGCCCTGCTTCGAACCGCGCGATGCGCCGCCAGCGGGGGTTGGCTGTCAGGGCGCCACGCTGACGCGGCTCGATCCGGACACGGTGCCGCAGGTCGCGGTAACGGCCGTGGTGCCCGGTGCGAGGCACGTGGCGGTGCTCACCACCCAGTCGTCGACCGCCACGATGTCGGGGCTGCCGCTGCGCCAGGTACAGTCGGGGGTGAGGTCGTGTCGCGAGCCGTCGCTGAAAATGCGATAGGCCCACAGAGGCGTGGACTCCTGGGCTCGGCAGGTCCAATCGGCGGGATTGACCTCGATAGCGGTCAAGGTGGCGTCGTTGAAGCTGATTGGAAAGGGCGGCACGTCCAGGCCCGGCAAGCTGATTCGAGCGTCAGTGCTGCCCGCATCCAATCCCGTCACTGTCAGGCGGCCACCCTCGCCCGGGGTGAGCGTCGCCACGGAAGGATCGGTGAGCGACCAGACTCCGTACCCGGTGACGTCGATGTATGACGAACCATGGCTGGCGGTGGCCCACAGCTCGCCCTTGATGGGGAGCGGCAGTGGGAACTCGCTGCCCTCAATCAGGACAGCGTCGGGTGCGCCGAGCAGCACCTCGAGCGGGGCACTGCTCTTGACGCCGTCGAGCCCGGCGCTGATCGTGGTAGCTCCGAGGCGCAACGCACGCAGGAGACTGACCGATGTGGTCGTCACCTCGACGTGCGCGCCTTCGTCCGCCCTCGGGAGCCATTCCACGTCCCGAGTGATGTCGATCCGCGAACCGTCCGCATAGGTCCCGATTGCCGTGATCGCCGGCGTCTCGTAGAAAGCGAAGCTCGCCTTGCTGACAGCGACGTCCAGCGCGACGAGCTGTACGCTGGGGTCGAGCACGGTGATGGGGACTCTGGCCACCTCGGCGCCGCCCAGGCTGGCGGAGAGGAACCCGACGCCGAGCGCGGATGCAGTGAAGTAGGTCACGCTGGGGCGCCTGGTCACCTGGACGAGGCCGCTGCCCGACAACGCAGCGGCCACTCGCCGGGTTTGGCCCCGCTCAGCAGTCGCGTACACCACGGCCGTGAACGTGTCGCCAAGATGCACGACGGCGGGTACGCCCGAGATCCAGAAAGAGCTCAGGGCTGCTCCTGTCACCACCACCGGCACCTCTGTCCTGAGCTCGCCAATAGACGCGCCAATCACGGCCACACCGGGCGCAATCGGCTCGACCCTTCGAGCCGGCCCCTCAGACGCTATCAATGCGACGCGCGCATCCGATGATGACCACGTTGCGAGGTCGCCGACACTCCGCGTGGTGCCATCGCTCAGGGTGGCGAAGGCCCTCGGCAGATATTGCCTGCTGGTCGAGAGCTCATCGGGTACGCCTTCGATGCGAAGGGCGACTGCCGTACGCGCGTCGACCCCGACGTTGATTGCCGCGGTGACGCCCTCCACCGTGACGGCAACGGTGGCAGAGCCGGCAGCGACGGCCATGATGGTGTTGCCCTGCACACGCGCGACGCCAGGGTTGGTGGTGCTCAGCACTGCTTGCGGTGTCACATCCAGCTGCTGCTGATCGGCGTAGTTGCCCAGCACCTGCACTGGCACCTGCATGCCCACGAGCAGCTCCAACAGCTCAGGGCTCAGACCTAGAGAAACGAGGGTGCGTGAGGGCTCGCCGCCAGCACCAGCGTCGCCGTCTACTCCACCAGCGCCCGCCTGAGCGCCGCCCCCCGTGCCGGGCACGCCGCCGCCCGAGGGGGCCCCGACTCCTGCGTGGGAGGCGCCGGTGCCGCCTGTGCTCGGCATGCCACCGGCATCGCCTTGGCCCGCGGCGGCGCTCAGCCCGCTCCCAGAGGGTCCCGCGCTGAGCGCACCACCCGCCGCGCCGGTGCTGAGCACGCCACCCGCCGCGCCCGCGCCGGGCAGGCCCGCTCCGCCGGCGGCATCCGAGGGCAAATGGGTGCTCCGTCCGCCGCAGCCGACGCTGAGCACCAGTGCCAAGACGGCAACCCAGCGCACGGGGAGGCTCCACCGGTGCGACGCGCGGCGGCGCTCTTCCGGCGACCCTGCGCGTTTCCTCCCCGACGTCTGTCGCATCTGAAGACTCAGAGACGGGCGACATGCCCTTCGAGGTTCAACTAGCGACGAGGGGTTCAGCGCTGATGGATTCCTGAGCGGCCCTCGAATTGCAGCTGTTACAGCCAGTAAGGACGGAAATTGTAAGCATAAAGCAAATACCTGCCGATCCCCTGACCTCTATCCAATCTTCACTCGTCCGCTTCCTGACTGTTGGCGCGTTTTCGTGGCTAGCGGGCGCATGCGCCACGATCCAGCAGCAGTCGCCGCAGGCGGCCTCGGTACGGTCGATGAGCGCGGTGTCGGCTTACAGCAGTGAAGAGGCCCGCCGTCGAGCCACCGACCAGCGCGATGAACTGGATGCCGGGCAAAGCCAACAAGAGCGAACGCCGAAGCGTAGATGCTCGCGCGACTCCCCGCCAACCTGAACGGGGCAAGACGGTGGAGGTTGCAGGACTTTGATCCGCGCCGCGGTCCGGTGCAGCAGTGCCGACTGCTGCGATGCTGCGTGTCTGACGTGTTTCGAGCTTGGCTCTTCTGATTCGAGAGAT
>DASQDA010000605.1:0-7303 GCA_035634435.1 Polyangiaceae bacterium | reverse complement strand
CAGACCCGTTGCGAGCTCGAACGGCACGAGCCCGCGCGTGAAGATCGCGCCACCCACGGCCTCCACGCTGCCGTGCCCCGCCCGCACGACGCCGTATGGCGTCGGCTGTGCGCCGGTGCCCATCAACAGTACGAAGGTGGTGAGCGCAAGCGCCGCAAGCACGACGCCGGCGATGGCGCGGGAAAGCCGCGCCTTGGCCTTGGCGCTGCCGAGACTGGCGCCCGAGTCGGGACCCAGCAGCATGATCACGAACACGAACAGCACGACCACGGCGCCCGCATAGACGATGAGCTGAATGGCCGCCAGGAATTCGGCGTTGAGCTTCAGAAACAGACCAGCGATGCCGACGATTGCCGCCAGCAGCCCCACCGCCCCACGGATGGGATTGCGCGCCATCACCGTCGAAACGGCGCCGACCAGTGCCACCAAGCTGCAGACCACGAAAAAGGCGCTTCCTGCGCTCATAGGGCAAGCCTCCGGGTCTGGGAGCGACCGCCGGTTTGGATGTAGTCCTCGAAGTGTTTGCGGTAGCGGCGCACGAACGCGAGCATCGGTTGCGCGGCTCCGTCGCCGAACGCGCAGATGGTGTTGCCCGTGATGTTGGAGGCGATCTCGTGGATGCGATCGAGCTCCTCGAGCGTGGCTTTACCCTCGATGATCTTGGTCGTGATGCGCTCGATCCAGCCGCAGCCCTCGCGACACGGGGTGCACTGCCCGCAGGACTCGTGCCGGTAGAAGCGAATCAGGTTGTGCATCGCCAGCACGGGATCGACCGCATCGCTCAGCACGATGGCGCAACAGGTGCCGAGCATGCTGCCCGCCGCGCGGAATGTGTCGACACCCAGGGGCAGATCCAGAAGGCTCTTACCGTTGTAGGGCTCGAAGCGGGGGTCGTTGGGCAGGTTGACGATCTCGTCGGGCAGATGAACGGGGCAGGACGATCCGCCGGGAATGACGCCGAGCAGCTTGCGGTCCTCGAGGATGCCGCCGCCGAGCTCGTAGATGAGCTCTCGCAGCGTGAGGCCCACCGCGGCCTCGTAAATTCCGGGGCGCTTCACGTGTCCGCTCACGCCGAAGAGGCGTGAGCCGCCATCGTTGAAGCCATGCAAGGCGGAGAGCTGACTGAAGTTGTCGCCGCCGAGCTCGATTGCCGTCGGTACGATGGCGATCGTCTCCACGTTGTTGACCGTGGTGGGGCAGCCGAAAGCGCCGAACTGGGCGGGGAATGGTGGCTTGAGACGCGGCTCGCCCCGCTTGCCTTCGAGCGAATTCAAAAGGGCCGTCTCTTCACCGCAGATGTAAGCGCCGGCGCCCGTATGGACCACGATGTCGACGGCATAGTCGAGACCGAAAGGTCGACGCCCGAGGTAACCCTTGCCCTGGGCTTCGCGAATGGCGTCCCACAGCCGCTGCTTGGCGAGGTGGAGCTCATCGCGGACGTAGATGTACGCGGTGTGCGCACCGATGCCGTAGCAACCGATGATGCAGCCCTCGATCAAGGAGTGAGGGTTCATCTCCATGATCGTGCGGTCTTTGAAGGTGCCGGGCTCGCCTTCGTCCGCGTTGATGACCAGGTAGTGCGGCTTGCCCGAGTCCTTGGGCATGAAGCCCCACTTGGTCCCACAGTCGAAGCCGGCTCCGCCGCGGCCGCGGATGTGCGCCTTCTTCACCTCGGCGACGAGCTGCTCTCGAGGCATTCCAAGCGCCTTGGAGGCGCTGCGATAACCGCCTGCTGCCTCGTAGGCAGAGAGCTTCCAGCTGTCCGGCTTGCCGTAGGAATGCGAGAGGTACGATGTGAGCTTGATCATGATGGCAACTCAACCCTTGCGTAGACCGTCCAGGATGCGATCCACCTCTGCCAGGGTCAGGTTCTCGTAGTAGGTCTTGTCGACTTGCATGACGGGTGCGGTCCCGCAGGCAGCCAAGCACTCGGCCGTCCGCAAGGTTACCTGCCCATCCGGGCTGGTCTCTCCGGTGTGGCAGCCCAGACGTTGCTCGCAGTGCCGCAAGATCTCGCCGGCCCCGCGTAGCGCGCAGGAGAGCGTCTGGCAAACCCATACCTGGTGTTTGCCGACCGGCTTCTGGTTGAACAGCGAGTAGAAGGTGACGACACCTTTCACGTGCGCTGCACTGAGCTCGAGCTTGCGCGCGACGAACTGGATCACCTCGTCGGAGACCCAGTTCTGGTTAGCTTCTTGGCAAAAGTGCAACACGGGGATGCACGCAGCCATCTTGTTGGGGTAGCGGGCGACGATTTGTTCGAGCTCGCGCTCTCGCTCCGCGTTCAGGCCAAATGCCATGAAACAATCCGGTCCGGTTAGTGCTCGCACGCGGAACCAATTCCGTAGTGGACGAGCGGGTTGCCCGGGGGGCCCGGGCGAGGCGAACCGTAGTGACCTCAAATGCGGGGTGTCAAGGGCTGTGGAAGACCTCTCTTTTTCACACGCCGTGCTTGAGAACTTTGCCCCGAAGGCTGTAGGCTCGCAGCCCCTATCTGCAATCTTAGCTAGCTAGTACGTCGGCCCGGAACACCGTTCCGGGTTGAGGTACGACAGAAACAGTCAAAGCACCGAGGCTGGATCGGGCCGAAGTCCGGATGGCCGGGCCCCCACCCAAGTGGGCGGTCAGGCATCCGGACAGCATACCCGGGCCGAGGTGCTATCGAGGTGCCGAGTGTTTTGTCCGAACTGTGGGACCGAGAACGAGGAGCCCGCCACGACCTGCAAGAAGTGCGGGTTCAATCTGAAGGGTGCAGCCGCTCCGAAGTTCAAGGGGACCATGATGATGATGAACCCTCCGGCGGGCGCACCTCGGCCCCCCGCGGGAGCACCCGTCGCACCGGCGGCCCCACCTCCAGCGGCAGGCGCACCTGGCGCTCCCCCCGGCGGCCCAGCGGCTCGTCCACAGCTCAAGGGAACCATGCTCGGCGTCGCGCCGCCCGCATTCGGTGGGCCAGCGCCCGGGTTGCCTGCGCCTGCTGCCGGCGGCGCCGGCGGTTTTGGCCCTGCGCCGGCGCCGTTCGGGCCGCCACCAGGTGGCTTCGGCCCATCGCCGGCTGCCGCACCTCCCGAGGCCCGTCCTGCCGCGGCGACGGAGCAAGCCGTCAATCCGCTGGGCGGGACGATGGTCGCGGATGCCAGCGCCTTCCGCAACCCGTACGGTAGCGCGGACGCCCCCCATGCCGCCGGCACGGGCGGTCCCTCGGCCGCCGCGCAGCACGGCGGATCGGCGCCTGCTGGCGGCGCACATCCAGGACCCAACGCATTTCCCCCGCCGCCGCAAGGCGAAGGTTACGGCGCTCCGACGGCGCTCCAGCCTGCCGCACCCCAAGCGGGACCTGGAGGCTTCAATCCGCCCGGCGCCGGACCGGGAGGCTTCGGCACGGGAAGCCCGGCCCCAGGCGGCTTCCAGCCTCCGCCTGCCCATCATCAGCAGCCCGCTCCGGGCGGCTTCGGGAGCGCCTCGAGCGGGCCGCCCCCAGCCTATAGTGCAGCGGGCGGCTACGGAGCGCCGCAGGGCTATGGGCCTGGTGCGCCGAACCCAGGCGCCTACGGTGCGCCCGGATTCGGTCAAGGTCCGCTGCCAGGCGCTGGAGCCCTCGTTCCCGTCGGCGCTCAGCCGTACGGGAGCGGCGCGAGGGGTCCCGTTGGCAACATGCGCAACCCGGTGCTGGTCGCGCTGTTCAGCTTCGTCTGCTTCGTCTACGGGTTGGTCCAGCTCTGGGGCATGCTGAACGAGCTGAAGGCGTTCCGCGGCAAAGACGACCTGAACCCCATTCTATTTTTTATCCCGATCCTTGGTTGGATCGAGCTGTGGAACCTCCCAGCCAAGGTACTCGATGCCAAGCAAATGGCAGGCGTGCCCAACGCGGACGTTCAACCGCAGGTGCTGTACTTCTTCGCGGCCCTCTACCTGCTGCCGTCGGACTTGAACGAGGTGTGGCATGCCGCCAGCGGAGGGCACGCAGGGAGCCTCCCACCCCGAAGCTGACCCGCGCCAACGAGCGGCATCGGGCGTCTGGCGTCGGCTCTCCGTCGTGGGGGTGCTCGCTGCAGTATTGGCGATTGCGCTGGCGCTCGAGGTGCCGTTTTGTCCAACGGCCACTCTCTTCGGTGTCCCCTGCCCTGGCTGCGGGCTCACGCGTGCAACGCTGTGCTTGCTGAGCGGTGAGCTCGCGCAGGCGCTGCGCTTTCACCCGCTGGTCGTGTTGCTCGCGCCCCTCTACTCGAGCCTCATTGCGGCCGCGGCGCTGGGTTACGTGCGCGGTGCCCGCCCGGCAACGGCACCGGCTCGGCCCAGCCTGTGGCTCGATCGGCGCGTCACCGCGCTGGCATGGGCGCTGCTGGGTCTGGTGCTCGCGGTCTGGGTGGCACGCTTCTTCGGTGCCTTTGGCGGCCCTGCGCCGGTGCGCTCGCTCGCCGCGCCGCTGCTCTCCAGTCTGGTGGACGAGCTCAGACGTTGAAGCGGAAGTGAATCACGTCGCCGTCGCGCACCACGTAGTCGCGGCCCTCGATGTTCATCTTGCCGGCCTCGCGGCATCTGGCTTCGCTACCGAGCGTGACGAGGTCCTCCCACCAGATCACTTCCGCCTTGATGAAGCCGCGCTCGAAATCGGTGTGGATGACGCCAGCTGCCTGCGGCGCCGTCCAGCCCTTGCGAATCGTCCAGGCGCGAACCTCTTGCTTGCCGGCGGTCAGGTAGGTGATGAGGCCCAGCAGTCGGTAACCCGTGCGGATCACGGCGTTCAAGCCGGGCTCTTCCAGACCCGCGCTTTGGAGGAACTCGGGGCGATCGGCCGGCTCGAGCTCCGCGATCTGCGCTTCGAGCGCCGCGCAGATCGGAACCACGGGGCAATCCTCGGCCTCCCCGAGCGCGCGCAGCGCCTGATACGACGTGTTGCGCTCCAGGGCGCCGATCGAGCCTTCATCCACGTTCGCGACGTAGAAGACAGGCTTGTCCGTCAGCAGCGAAAGCTCGCGCACCACTTCGCGCTCCTTGTCGACGAGAGCGAACGTTCGTGCGGGTTTACCCTCGTCGAGGTGAACGGCCAGGCGCTCACAGAGGCCGACCGCGAGCTTCTCCGTGGGGTCGCCGCCTTTGCTCTGCTTGCGGGCCCGGTCGAGCCGCTTGCCGACCGTATCCAGGTCTTTCAGACACAGCTCGGTCTGGATGGTGGTGACATCCGCAACCGGATCGACCTTGCCCTCCACGTGCGTGACGTTTTCATCCTCGAAACAACGCACCACGTGGGCGACGGCGTCGACCTCGCGGATGTGCGACAGGAACTGATTTCCCAGACCTTCCCCCTTCGAAGCGCCGCGGACCAACCCCGCGATGTCGACGAAGCGGATGCTGGTCGGAATCTGGCGCTCGGGAACGAACACCTTGGCCAGCGCCGCGATGCGCGGATCGGGCACGCTCACGATGCCGACGTTCGGCTCGATGGTGCAGAACGGAAAGTTTGCCGCTTCAGCCTTCGCGTTCGACAGCGAATTGAAGAGGGTGCTCTTGCCGACGTTGGGCAGACCGACGATGCCACAGGAAAAGCCCATGAGCGGCCGGTACTAGCCGGTGGGGGCGCGCTCCGCAACCTCGGAGGCGAACGCCTGGCCCGCTACGCCGGCCGGCGGCCGCCCCCGCCGCACCTCCTCGACGAAGCGGGCGAGCACACGCCGCCCCGCCGGGGCCTCGGCCACGGCGGCCCCGATCGCGTCGGCATCCAGGCCCTCCTCCAGCAGGAGCTCGCGCCGAAGCTGCACGTACGCGCCCATCACGTCGGCGTCGATCTCCGGGTGAAATTGAACACCCAGCACGCGATCCGCAAAACGCACGACGGCGCAGGGCTCGAGCGCCGTGCGCGCCACCACCCGCGCACCCGGTGGCAGCTGCACCACTGAATCTGTGTGCGTCATGTTCACGAGCAGTGGCGGCTCCAGCTCGACGAACAACGGGTCCTCCGCGAGCAGCTCGAGTGCGACGGTGCCGATCTCTCGGCCCGCTGGATTCCTGCCCACGCTGCCGCCCAGGGCTTGGCCGAGCAGCTGGTGGCCAAAGCAGATCCCCAGCACGTGAGCGCCAGCTCTCACCGCCTCACGCAAGCGTGCTTCCGCTCGCAGCATCCACTCCGCCCGCTCCATCACACTGGACGAGGAGCCCGTGACGATGATGCCATCGAAGCCCGCCAGCGGCGGCAGCTGACCCGCGCGGGCGTCGAGCACCGTGCACCGCGCGCGCTCCTGCGCGAGGGCGCCCTGGATGATGGCTGCCCAGTCGCCGCGACGCTCGCGGACGCTGGGCATTGGCTCACCGGTGACCACGATGGCTAGCTCGGACACCTGCGTTTCATAGCACCGCGCAGCGCGTGACAACCCGGCGGGCGCCCGCGTGAAAGTTTGGCCAGGTCGTCAGCGCGAACCTCGTTGCTCGAGTATATAGCTCGGCCGTGCGTACCATCACCGACCTGTCGTTTGCCCCCTTCGACGTCGAGCTACGGGAGCCCTTCGGCATCGCCACTGGCGCCCAGCTCGTCGCCCGCAACGTCATCGTTCGTTTGCGGCTGGACGACGGCAGCGAGGGCTTGGGCGAGGCGGCTCCGTTTCCTGCCGTCAACGGCGAGACGCAAGCTCAAGCGCTGGCGGCCCTCCCGGCCGCGGCGGCGGCCCTTCGCGGCCAGTCAGCATCCCGCTACCGGCATACGGCAGCACTCGCACGGGAGGTCTTGCAGCACACGAAGAGCGCGCTGGCGGCGGTGGAGACCGCGCTTCTCGACGCGCTTTGCCGCTCGGCGGGCATCTCGCTGTGGTCTTTTTTCGGCGGTGCCGAGCCCATCCTTTACACGGATATCACCATCCCCACCGGTGACGCCGAGGCGGCGCGCAGCGCTGCGCTCAAAGCCTGGGAGGGCGGATTTCGCACTCTGAAGGTGAAGGTAGGTGGAGCAGCTCTCGAGTCCGACGCAGCGCGGGTCCGTGCAGCGCACGCCGCAGCTCCCGAGGCGGCCCTCGTGCTCGACGCCAATGCAAGTCTGTCGCCCGCGCAAGCTCTGGCGCTGCTCGGGGCCCTCGGCCCTGCACGCTCGAAGCTCGTGCTGTTCGAGCAACCAACGCCGGCTGAAGATCTGGCCGCATTGCGCGCGGTACAGCAGGAGGGCGGCGTGGCGGTTGCCGCCGATGAAAGCGCCCGTTCCGTGGCGGACGTGCTCTCGATCGTCGCCGCGCAGGCCGCACGGGTGGTCACCGTCAAGATCACCACAACGGGCCTGCTCGAGGCCTGGGCCATGATCACCGTGGCTCGCGCTCACGGC
>DASQDA010000604.1:0-7154 GCA_035634435.1 Polyangiaceae bacterium | reverse complement strand
GCGGAGAAATCCGCCTGCGACGCCGCGACGGCAGCCTCGTCGCCGTCGAGTACACGGCCACGGCGAACGTGTTTCCTGGTGCGCACCTGGCGGTCTGGCGGGACGTCGACCAACGCCGACGCGCCGAGCGGATGTTGCACTTCATCGCGGACTCCGGCAACGAGCTCGGCCGTTCGCTCGACTACGACGCCACTCTTGCGGCCGTTGCACGTCTGGCGGTGCCGCTGTTCGCCGACTGGGCCGCCGTCCACCTCGTGACCGCTCAAGGTCTTCTGAAACGGGTAGCTCAGGCGCCCGACGATCCGGCAGCGAACGCCGACCCCGGCAGCACCGCGTCCACCCCGTCCCCCATGGCGCGCGGGGTGCTGGAAACGGGTACGCCCGCGCTATTCAGTCAGCTTTCGGCCGACGCCTGGGAACACTGCGTCAGCTCCCCCGAAGAGCGCAAGCTGCTCCGCTCGGCGGGGGTGACATCGCTGCTGTGCGTGCCTCTGGTCGGGCGGGGGCGCGTGTTTGGCACGGTCACCCTCGCGAGCACGCTGCGCCCGGCATTCGACGCCAGCGACCTAGCGGTAGCGGAAGAGGTTGGCCGACGAGCGAGCATCGCGCTCGAGAATGCCACCAGCCACCGTGAGGCTCACGAGGCCAACGAGCTCAAGGACCAATTCCTCGGCACCGTGTCGCACGAGCTGCGGACGCCGCTCAACGCGATCCTCGGTTGGGTTACTCTGCTCCGCAACAGCAAGGGCAACGAGGTAATGCTTCAGCGTGGCCTGCAGGTCATCGAGCGGAATGCCAAGGCGCAAGCGCGGTTGATCGATGACGTGCTCGACGTCTCGCGCATCGTCTCCGGCAAGCTGCAGCTGCAGTGCGCCCGTCTGGACCTGTGCGAGGTGGTGCGGGCAGCCTTGCGGGTTGCCGCCCCGAGTGCAACCCTCAAGGGTGTCGTCATCGAGGAGGGCCGCTGTGACGCGGTTTCGCTCGTCGGTGACGCCGACCGCCTGCAGCAGGTGGTCTGGAATCTGCTGTCGAATGCGGTGAAGTTTACCCCGGCTGGCGGCCTGGTCCGGATGCAGGTCGAGGGGCTGGAGTCCTCCGTCGTGGTGCGTATCGCCGACAGTGGACAGGGGCTTGCGCCGGAGTTCCTGCCGTTCGTCTTCGATCGGTTTCGCCAGGCCGACAGCTCACCGACACGCCGTCACGAGGGGCTTGGGCTAGGCCTTGCAATCGCGAAGAACTTGGTCGAGCTCCACGGCGGCGTGCTCAGCGTGGAGAGCGCCGGCGAGGGCCGCGGCACCACCTTCAGCATCCGGCTGCCGCGACAGCGCGAGCTCCACGCGGCCCAACCGCCGGCGCTCACGCGTACGGCTGACGCCGCCGAGGCGTTCCCCTGCCGGCTCGACGGGGTGCGGGTGCTGGTGTGCGATGACCACGATGATGCACGCGAGCTGGTGGCCTGGGTCCTCGGCGCCTGTGGCGCCACTGTTCGCACGGCCCTGTCGGCGCGCGAAGCGATCGCTTCGCTGCCAGAGTTCCAGCCGCAAGTGCTGGTGAGCGACGTTTGCATGCCCGAACGGGACGGCTACAGCCTGCTGCGAGAGGTGCGTGCTCTCCCCGCGAACGCCGGCGGCCAGACGCCCGCTGTGGCGCTGACCGCCTTCGCTCGAACGGAAGACGTTCAGCGAGCGCTCGCCGCTGGTTTCCACGTCCATTTGCCCAAGCCCGTCGACGGCGCCGAGCTGGTGCTGGCGGTGGCGCGCCTCGCTCAAGGGCTCAAGGCTTAGCAACGAAGCTTCGCAAGCGAGGGTTGTCGGGATCGAGCTGGCGCGCCACCTGCACGTGTGAGCGGGCCTTCTGCGACTGGTTCTCGAGCCGCCAGAGCTCGGCCAGGCGCAAATGGGCGTCCGCCAGCTCGGCCGGCGTTCCCTGACACAGCACGGCGCTCTCGAGCTCGAAGCGCGCCCGCGCCCGATCGCCGCGGGCTGCTAGCGCCTCGGCGAACAACACGTGCGTGGAGAGGCCGAAAAGATCAGACCACAGCGCCGCCTCACCCGCGAACACCGCCTCTTCGTGGAGCTTCTCGTCGAGCAAGCGCCGCATCAGGCGCTGGTGAATCGGGGGATTGTGGGCGGCGAGGGGAGCCAGCAGCCGCAGCTTCGCCAGCTCGTCGTCAGGTACCTTTTCTGCGACGGCCAGATCGGCCAGGCGGAGCAGCGGCTCGACTTGACTCGGATCCCACCTATGCGCAGTTTCCAGCGCCGCCCGCGCCGATGCGGTGTCGCCGCGTTCCAGCGCCAGATCCGCGAGCTCCAGGTCGATCGCGTAGCCGTCGTGTCCGTCGCGCAGGAGCCCTCGCAACAGCTCTTCCGCTGCCTTCACGTCGTCCGTTGCGCGAGCCAGTCGCGCTTGCAGAAAGCGGCCCTGTGCGTGCTTGGGTGACAACGCGAGGCCGCGTGCAAGCGCGACCTTCGCTGCAGCCGTGTCACCGTCACGTGCGAGCGACAGCGCGCGCTCGACGTGTAAGTCCGCGTCCCGCGGCTTTTCCTTCAGCAGCGCGTCGAGCGCGCCCGCTGCGCGGAAGCGCGTGAGCGGCACGAACTGCTTGGTGTAGTGGGCGAGCTTCGCGTCGAGCTCAAGGCGGAAGGCCTGATCCACGTCCGCCGCGCTCACCCCGAGGACCCGTCGAAACGCTGCCTCCGACCGCTCCCCGTTCCCCCACGCGCGCAACAATTCGGCCATTTTCGGCCGCCCGTAGCGGCTCGCCAACATTTCCACCAGCTTGCTCGACGCATAATAAGCCGTGGCGACGTCGCGGATGTCTTCCGCACGCGTGAAGGCGCGGCTCATCTGGGCAACCGCAGGCAGCTTTCCAGCGCGTCGCATGTCGTAGAGCTCGGGGTCGTTGTGGCGCGACCATTCGCGGCGCGTGACCAGAGTCTCGTACTCGGCGAGACCTTCGGTGAACCAGCGGGGAACGCGGCTCTTCGAGAGCTGAATGTGAAACACATGCGAAAGCTCGTGCCACAGCGTCATTCCCAGATTGAACGACTCCTTCTGCGGGCTCATCGAGGCGAGGGTCTTGCCAAAACACACGCCCTGAATCGCCGTGTGTGGCAGGCCGCTCGTGCGTATGGCGAAGCTCTGCCGCTCCGCGTAAATTTCGATGCCAATCGGCGTCTGCGGCGCGAACCCGTAGCCGGATTGCATGGCCTCGAAGGCCCGGTCCAGCAAGCTCGGCACGTACCGCTCGAGCAGCGGTCGATCCGCCTTGTGATAGCGAATGTTGAAGCGCGGATGACGCACGCTCACATACGCTCGGGGGATTACCGTGTCATAGAGCTCCAGCGTGTTGTAGACGCGCACGTTGTAGGGATCGAGCGTGAACGCTCGGTTCAGCCAGCTCACGCCGTCACCCTCTTCACCCGCTCGGATCAGGTTCAGACCGAGCTGCGCCAGGGCTCCGCTGTCCTCGGCATCGAGTGCGAGCGCTTCCCGCATGAGCACGACGATCTCGTCGTATCGGTGTTCCCAATCCGCGTACTCACCAAGGATGGCGTACAGCCGCGAATACCGCGGGTTCTCGCGCAGCACCGCCTGTTTGGCGGCCTGGAAACCGGCTTCGTCATCGGCCAGGAAGCGCACCACCGCGCGCAAGCTCAGCAGATCCAGATCACGGGGGTTCGCAGACAGTCCCTGCGTGATGAAGCCATCGGCACGCTCCAGCTCCATGTCACGCAGAGCAATACCGGCGAGCACGAAGTAGGCGTTCGTCAAGCGCGGGTTCTGCGTCAGGGCGGCGCGTGCCAGGCGCTCCGCTTCATCGAAGTCCAGGGCTTGATCTAGCTTCACTTGCGCAAGGCGCGTGAGGGCCAGCGGGTGGTGCGGCGCTTTCCGCAAGAGCTCCGCAAGCACCTCTTCTGCGTGACCTGCGTCGTACTTCTCGAGGTAGGCCTCGGCGCGCCACAGCAGCGTCCGGGCGCTGGCCGGGCCGGCGCCTTCCGCCTCGTTGAAGAGGGTGTTTGCGTCCTTCGGACTGCGCAGCAGCCAGGCGGCTCGAGCCGTGAGTGACAGCTCCTCAGCGTCGCTCGCTGCAACCCGCGACGCGTTGTAGTCCTCCACCAAGGACGACAAGAGCACTTCGGCTTCCTGGCGCTGGCCCCTGCGCAGCAGCAGCTCGCCGAGCGCCAGTCGCAGCACGCGTGCCGGGGATCGCTCGAGCGCCCGCCGCAGCTCGGCCTCGGCCTCCTGCAGCTGACCGCTCAACGAGAGCGCTTCCGCCGTCAGCTCGCTGCTGCGTGCAGCGAGCTCCGCGTTCTCTTGCTGTGCGGCCTTGCGCGCGCTGATCACTGCCGGTTCGAGCCGCCCCGTGGCCAGCAAGACCTCTGCAAGGCCGAGCTCCGCGCCGGCCCCGGCGCCACCGGCTCGCGCCGCGCGGAAGCCCGCCTCCGCAGCGGCGTAATCACTGGCAAGCAGGGCCTTCTCCGCCGCCGCGAGCTGCTGGGCCGGCGTCAGCGGGCGCGCTGCGCTGCCGGCTCGCGGAACGTTCGCGCTTGGCACGGGCTGCGCGCCGCCACAGCCGCACAGGAGCACAGCTAGAGCGCACACGCGTGCGCCCCGGAGCAGCGGAACTCGACGGCGTGAGCGGGGTGAATCGGGGTGAGCCAACGCCGTCATTCTGCTGTGAATGCGCTCTGGCCGCCCGTAGGGACGTCCAGGACCGGCGAGCCGCGTCGGCTAGCCGCCTGGGGGTACGTGACACATCCCCCCGTGGCGTTTTGTCGCTTTGCGCTGGGTTGCGGCGGAGCTTGCCCGCGTTGGGGGTGCATCGCTATCATTACAGCTCCGTCGTGAGCGGACCCGGAGCCGACGACCCCCCGTACTCCGAATTGCTGCCATTACGGCCTATAGCCTATGTACCTGGATCCGGCAGAAGCGAGCTATCCGCCTGCAGCCATTCTTATCGTCGACGACACGAACGCGAACCTCATCGCGCTCGTCGCGGTCCTGGAGCCACTCGGTCACACGCTGATTGAAGCGGCTTCCGGTGCGGAGGCGCTGCGGCGTGCCATGGAGCGCGAGTATGCCGTCATCTTGGTTGACGTCCAGATGCCGGGACTAGATGGCTTCGAGACGGTCTCGCTCCTGCGCGAGCACCCGCGTGTGCAGAACACCCCGATCATCTTCCTGAGCGCGCATCACCAGGACATGATCGACGCTCAGAAGGGCTACGCGCTCGGCGCCATCGACTACATCGTCAAGCCCTTCAACCCAGACCTGCTGCGCGCCAAGGTTCGCTCGCTCGTCACGCTCTATCGTCGCGGCGCCGAGCTCAAGCGCCAGGCCCAGATCATCGCTCAAAAAGAGGTCGAAGCCACGCGCGCGCGGCTGGCCGCTGCTGCCGCCGAGGACACGATACGTCTGAAAGACAAGTACATCGGCATCCTCGGCCATGACCTTCGCAATCCGCTGAACGCGATCGCCGGCACGGCTCGCATGATGCTCAGGTCGAGCGACCTTCCGACGGCGCACCGCACCTCCGCCGAGCGCATCGTCCGCGCGAGTGATCGCATGACGCGCATGATCGAGGACGTGCTCGACTTCACGCGCGGTCAGCTCGGCGGCGGGATTCCGGTTAGCGCCGCCAGCGGCAATCTCGGCGAGATCTGCCAGCACGCGATCGAGGAGCTGAAGGCGGCCTACCCTCAGCGCGAGATCCTGTTCGACGCGCACGGCGACCTCGACGGCAACTGGGACCGCGACCGGCTCCACCAGGTGCTGTCGAACTTGCTGCGCAACGCGGCCGAGTACGGCAAGGGTGGTGTGCACGTGTCCGCCGAAGGCGAAGACCGCTTCATCAAGCTCAGCGTCCACAATGGCGGCCCACCCATTCCTCCCGACGAGCTGCCCACCATTTTCGAGCCGTTTCGACGCGGTTCCGACAGCGCTCGGAGCTCGGCCGGGCTCGGTCTCGGCCTTTACATCGCCCGCGAGATCGTCCGCGCGCACGGGGGCACCCTGGACGTGCGCTCCTCCGCTGCGGACGGCACTACCTTCACTTGCACGTGGCGGCGCCTGCGCGACGCATAGACCGCCCTGGCCGGGGTCGGATCCCGGCACCTGCGAGCCGCTCCGGAGAGTGCTCGCTCGTCACTGCTGATTACCCGTCTGCTGATTACCCGTCTGCTGCCGCCCGCGCGGCCCGCGACACGAGGACGACCCATGCAAACCGAGACGAACCCCGTTGGCCACAGCTTCGACATGCACACCCTCTTGCAGGTGCTCACCGCCGTCAAGAGAGGCGACTTCACCGCGCGGATGCCCATCGAGCAGACGGGCCTGGCCGGCAAAGTGGCTGACGCTCTGAACGACATCATCGAGCAGAACCAGCGGCTCGCCAAGGACCTGGCGCGCGTCAGCGACGAGGTCGGCAAGGAGGGGCGCACCCAGCAGCGCGTCGCAGCAGGCGCGGCCGTGGGCGGTTGGCTCTCGTGCGTCGACTCGGTGAACACGCTGATCTCCGATCTGTTGCAGCCCACGCAAGAGACCGCGCGCGTCATCGGGGCCGTCGCAAAGGGCGATCTCTCGCAGAGCATGACCCTGGAGGTGGAAGGCCGACCGCTGAAGGGGGAGTTCTTGCGAACCGCCAAGGTGGTCAACGGCATGGTCGAACAGCTCGGCTCGTTTGCTTCCGAGGTGACCCGCGTCGCGCGGGAGGTGGGCACCGAGGGCAAGCTCGGCGGACAGGCCACCGTGACCGGCGTGGCGGGCACCTGGCGGGACCTCACCGACAGCGTCAACTCGATGGCCTCGAACCTCACCGCTCAGGTCCGCAACCTCGCCGAGGTCACCACGGCCGTGGCAAGCGGTGATCTGTCCAAGAAGATCACCGTCGACGTTCGCGGTGAGTTCCTCCAGCTGAAGGACACCATGAACACCATGGTCGATCAGCTCCGCACGTTTTCGCTGGAGGTGACGCGCGTCGCGCGCGAGGTCGGCACCGAGGGCATGCTCGGCGGTCAGGCCACGGTGCTGGGCGTCGCCGGCACCTGGAAGGACCTGACCGATAGCGTCAACTCGATGGCCTCGAACCTCACCGCTCAGGTGCGCAACATCGCCGAGGTCACCACCGCCGTCGCCCGCGGCGACCTCAACCG
>DASQDA010000603.1:0-2317 GCA_035634435.1 Polyangiaceae bacterium | reverse complement strand
CTCGCCGACGCCCGACACGCTCGGCCCCGCCTGCGCGAACAGGCCGCTGTTCGGGCTGCCGCGCAGGTACGTCTCCTGCACGTTGATGCCGTCCCACGTGATGTTGTTGTAGCTGCCACGCATGCCGTTGATGGTCGCGTTGCGGGTCGAGCCCACGGTCGCCACGCCCGCCTGCAGCCGCGCGAGCTGCACCGGGTTGCGCCCGTTGAGCGGCAGGTCGTTGATCTGCTCGGTGTAGACGGTCGTGCCGAGTTCGGCGTTCTCGGTGTTGACGAGCGACTGGGCGTCGGAGGCCATCGTCGTCACGACCTCGGCCACGCCGCCCGTCTGCAACTCCAGGTTCACCGTCGCGGGCAGCCCGACGTTCACCTTCACGCCGCTCGTGTAGGTCTTCTTGAAGCCCCCGGCCTCGGCCGTGACGGCGTACTCGCCGGAGCGCACGTCCGTGAAGACGAACGCGCCCTCGCTGTTGGTCGTGGCCGTCACCGCGCGGTCGGTGCCCATGTCGATCAGCGTCACGGTCGCGCCCGCGACGACCGCGCCTTGAGCGTCCTTCACGGTGCCGTTCACGGTCGCGGTTGTCGTCTGCGCGAAGGAGTCGAGAACGGTCAGCGCGGACAGGGAGAGCACGACTGCAAAGACCATCAGCGCGCGATGGCCCGGGCGGGAGAAGTGACTCATCATAGCCTCCTTAAGTTTTCGGAACGTTGCGGGTGAGAGTATCGGGGCGGCCCCGAAAGGGACTTTGAGTTGGAGGCAGAATTTATGCCCGTAGGCATAAATAGTCAAGCAGTTTATAAGCCGGCCCGATCTCGACGGCGCAAGCTTTACAGCGGTAACCCGTCACCCGAACGTGTACAACGGCTACCGAATAATCCGTCCGCATTCTTCGGGGACTTAGGGGTAATCTCCCGCGCCGTCGGTTGCCACCTCGCCGGGCATACCGGCCTCCCGGCGCTCTCTACTCGCATGTGCTGCCGAGTATGCGGCAGGCGGCGAGCGATAAGCTGGAGAGTCTGTTGTTTGCGGGGGAGGAAAAGGCGCGCTGAAAGTTGCCACACTACAGGCACACAAAAGCAGTTAGGGCGTCCCGCCGGGACGCCCTAACTTATTGTATCTCTTAATGGAGCCGAGGAGGATCGAACTCCTGACCTCTTGAATGCCATTCAAGCGCTCTCCCAGCTGAGCTACGGCCCCTCTTGTGCGGGAAAAAAGTTAGCACAGACGGGCGCGGATGGGCAAACGCGGGGAGCGCGTGTTAGGCTGCGGGGCGTTGATGAGAAAAAGGTCGAGCGGGGCGCGGGGCGTCGCGGGTGGCGAGGGCGCGGAGCGGGCGTACCTCTACATGCTGGGCGGGTCGCTGGCGTTCGCGACGATGGGCGCGCTGAGCCATCTGGCGGGCGAGCGCGTGGAGTGGCAGGTGGTGGCCGTGGCGCGCACGCTGGTGGCGTTCGTGCTGTCGGCCAGCTTGGCGGTCGCGACGGGCGTGCGGCTGGTGGTGTTCAGGCCGGGCGTGCTGTGGATGCGGAGCGTGGCGGGGAGCGTGGGCGTGCTGTGCGCGTTCTACGCGCTGACGCACCTGCCGGTCTCGACGGCGCTAACTCTGTCGAACACGGTGCCGGTGTGGGTGACGCTGCTGGCGTGGCCGGCGCTGGGGATGAGGCCGGCGGCTTCGGTGTGGGCGGCGATTGCGGCGGGGCTGTGCGGGATCGCGCTGGTGCAGCGGCCGGAGCTGGCGGCGGAGAGGCTGGCGGGGCTGCTGGCGGTGGGGAACGCGCTGTGCACGGCCGTGGCGATGATCGGGCTGAACAAGCTCGCGGTGGTTGACGCGCGCGCGGTCGTGACGCACTTCTCGGGCGTCTCGACGCTCTTCACGCTGGCGGTGTTGTTCGCGACGGGCGGCGGTGACTACGGCGCGCTGCGGGACGCTGAGACGCTCCTGCTGCTGGCGGGCGTCGGGGCGGCGGGGACGCTCGGGCAGCTCGGGATGACGAAGGCGTTCGCGCTCGGCAACCCGCCGCGCGTGTCGGTGGTCGGGCTGATGCAGATCGTCTTCGCGCTCGTCTACGACCTGCTGCTCTGGCGCCGCGCGTTCGACCTGCTCACGGTCGCGGGCATCTTCCTCGTCGTCGCGCCCTCCGGCTGGCTCATGCTCCGCAACCCGCTCCGGCGCGACGCGGCGATTCACACCACGCAGTAGGCGGTAGGCGGTAGGCGGTAAGAACGAGAAGTCAGAAGACGGAAGAGGCTTGAGACGATGAATCTCAAGCCTCTTGCTTTTTGCTTTTACTGCTTACTGGCTACCGCCTACTCATTC
>DASQDA010000602.1:0-3556 GCA_035634435.1 Polyangiaceae bacterium | reverse complement strand
CAACCGCCGTGTTCGGGTGGTGGCTCGACTCCGCGCGGCAGCTCTATCCGAGCCGTCGTGCCGGCAGCCTCGCTCGACGTGAGCGTAACGGAGCCGTGGTGCGCCAGCACGAGCTGCCGCACGATGAAGAGGCCGAGGCCTAGCCCTTCGGAACGCGTGCGGTCTTTGCGACCCGCTCGAAACGGCTCGAAGATCTGCGGCAAGAGCTCGGGTGGGATGTGCCCCCAGTTGTGAACCACCAGCACGACGTACTTGGCGGCACTGCCGTCCAGCGACAGGCTCACGGTCCCGGCCTCCTCTCCATGATGGAACGCATTGGCGAGCAGATTTGAAATCACCTGTTCCATGCGCGCGCCATCCCATTGCCCGGCCAAGTCCCCTTTGATCTGCAGCTCCACGGCGCGGTCAGGGTGTGTTGACTTGTATTCGCCGATGACTCGGCTCGCGACGCCGAGCAGATCGGTGGCCTGAAGCCGCACTGGAATGCCACCGCGCAGGCGCGCCCGCGCCATGTCCGAGAGGTCGTCAATCATGCTCGCAATCCGGCGGCCGCTCGCCTGAAGCCGCCGCGCGGTCTTCAACAGCGTCGGATCTTGAGTGCGGCGCACCAGGAGCTCGGTGGCCATCAAGATGGCGTTCAGAGGATTCCTGAGGTCGTGTCCCACCGCGGCTACGAACGTTTCATTGAAGCTCAAGGTGTCGGCCAGTTTCGCCGACAGGCGCTCCCGCTCCGCCTGAGCCTCGTATTGCGCGCTCACGTCACGCGCGATCGCCAGCAGCCTTTCGACCTTGCCGTCCGCGTCGTGAACGGCGGTGACGGTCACGTCCCACCAGGAGCCCGCGGAGAATGGGAGCTCACTCTGCGCCAGGAACCTGCCCACTCCGCCGCTGCGTGCGCCGCGGCAGGCCTCCACCGCCGCCGCTCGATCCTGCCCACGCCAGAAGCTTGCCCAGGGCTGGCCAGCTACGCGCGCCCAGTCATCCTCAGCGAGCAGCCTGGAGCTTCCCCCCATCCGCGCGAGCAGCCGTCCCGGCGGATCGAGCACCACGATGGCGTCGTGGCTACTCTCGATGAGACGCGTCCGCAGCTCTTCACTCTGCCGCAGGAGCTCCAGCTGACAACTGAGCGCTTGGCGCTGCCGGTGCAGCTCGAAAAAGGTCTCGGCCTTGTGACGCAGGATGCGGCCGTCGATCGGCTTGAACAGAAAATCTACCGCTCCCGCGTCATAGCCCTGGAATACATGGTCGCCCTCGCGGAGCCCCGCGGTGATGAAGATGATGGGGACAGTGCGGGTTCGGGTGGAAGCGCGCATCCGTTCGGCCAGCTCGAAGCCGTCCGTGTTCGGCATCTGCACGTCGATCAAAGCGAGCGCTATGTCGTTCGCCAGCAACAGCTCCAGAGCCTCAGGACCAGAGCTGGCGCTCAACAGCTCCACGTCGGCGCGGCTCAGCAGCCCCTCGAGGAGCGACAAGTTGTCGCCGAGGTCGTCCACCAACAGGCACTTGACCCGCGCGTTGCTGTCCGGGCTCATGACTCACGGCGATCAGAGAACGAAATGATCACCAAGCTGGGTGACGGTGAGATTGACACCCTTCAATGCCGCGCATTCGTGCTCCACCTCGCCCTGAAACATCGGTTTCATGTGATAGAGCAAGGTGGGCAGGTCCTGCGGGCTCTTGAACTTTTTCAGGTCTCTGAGCAGAGTTCTCGGTGTGTGATGGCCGCTCAACGTCGCCATCTTCTGCTGGCGATTGGGAAAGCTCACCTCCATCAACAGCGCCTTGAGGTTCGGCGCTTCGTTGAGCAGCTCCCAGAGTCGATCGGTCGGGCCAGTGTCGCCGCTGTAGCCCAGCGTGGCGTCAGGGCCTCGGATGATGAAGCCGGCGGACTCGACGGTATGGTTCACTAGCAAGCTCTGCACGACGTAGCCGGCTAGCTCCACGGGCTTTTCGGGCTTCAGCTCCACGAAGATCACCGTGGGCTCCGCCTTACTCGGTATCTCCGTGAAATCGGGCCAGAGTAGGTTGTTGAAGAAATGCTTCTTCAGGGCCTGCAAGGTTCCTTTGGTGCCGCCAACGAGCAGCGGCTCGCATTCGCCCTGGCAGCGGTTGTCCGCGAGCGTGGCGAGGTCGCGCACGTGATCGAGGTGCGCGTGGCTCACGATGCAGGCGCTGAGCCGAAATTGCGAGGTAAGATCGAGCCCGCTGGTCAGTGAGCCCGCATCGACGGCTAGCTTCTCGTCGAGCACGAAGGCGCTCGTTCGGTGGCGGGGCGTCTCGCCGCCGTGACAGCCGATAACGCGTAGCTCCATTAGCTGGAGGCTCCGGCGCGCGGAATTAAAAGGCTCGGAGCGCTCCAGACCTCGTGCATCAGGTCTGCGAGTCTACAGCGCGGTCCACGCGACGGTCAAAAGCGCGCCGGCATCCCGTTCCGAGGCAGCCATTCCAGTGCCGGCCACCCGGTCACGGAACAAAAGCTTTCTCGTTTCGCTCCGTGCTGCAGTCACGCTTGCACAATCTTCAGATCAGCGATACTAACGCGGCCCGACAGCGGTCCTCAGCCATTTGGCCGGGCCGCCGCTTGTTCCGTGCTTCGCATCGCTTAAAGTCACGAAATCTCTCGTCTTGGGGGATCGTCTAACGGCAGGACGCAAGATTCTGGCTCTTGCTATCTAGGTTCGAATCCTAGTCCCCCAGCTCAGTTACTCTCACGCAACGCCTCAGGCCCCATCGTCTAGCGGTTAGGACATCGGCCTCTCACGCCGGTAACGCGGGTTCAATTCCCGCTGGGGTCACCCGACATCAGAAACGGACCAGACGCCTTTCCGACAGCGGAACGCTAGTCTGGTCCGTGCATTGAGCAACACCGCAAGGGTTTCCTGGCAGCCGAGCCGTAGACGCACCAGCGCGGCAACGGTGTTGCAAGTGTCGGCCGGTTTGATACACGTGTCGGAGCATGCAGCATCGCATCGTTGTGATCGACGACGACCCCGACAGCTGCGAAACGCTGCGCGAGCTGCTCGGCTTCGACGAGCACGCTGTCTGGACCGCGCACACCGGGCGCGCTGGGCTGCTCGCGGCGACAGAGCATCGCGCTTCGGTGGTGGTATGCGACATCCAGCTGCCGGACATCAGCGGGCTCGAAGTGCCGCGGCACCTGGCAGCGACGCTTCAGCTGCCGCCTTTGTGCATTGCGCTGAGCGGCTTTACCGACAAGGCGGCGCGCGAGGCGTCGCTCGCTGCCGGGTACGCCGTTCATTTGACGAAGCCGCTCGACTTCGCTGCGCTTCGCCAGTGGCTTGCTCGCGAGCCCAGTGAATCAGCGCGTCTACGCGCAGCAGAGCTCCCGACGTAGGCAAGCCGGCGCGTGCTCGGCGCGGTTGCACACATAGGCCGTGCATTGGCGCGGTTGCATCATTCCGAGAGCAACCTTGTGTTGCCCGTGATGCAGCCTTAGCTTCGAGGTTACCAAGTCGATTGGGCGTCGGTGGTCGTGTTCGCACGCCACTTCGGTTCAAGCGCTTCCTTGCGAGTGAGCAGGATCTCGCCAGCAGCA
>DASQDA010000601.1:0-2267 GCA_035634435.1 Polyangiaceae bacterium | reverse complement strand
TGCCGTGATGTTAGGCTAGGGCATGAAGTACCGCCGACTTGGTAACACGGGACTGGTCGTGAGTGTGTTTTCGCTTGGCACGATGCAGTTCGGGCGCGCCATGCAGATGGGCGGGCTCGGTCAGCAAGAAACCGATGCCATGCTGGGTTTCGCGATCGATCGAGGCATCAACTTCATCGATACAGCCGACGCCTACAGCCGGGGTGAGAGCGAAACGTTGCTGGGCAAAGCCATGCAAGGCTCACGCGGGTCGCTGGTGGTCGCAACGAAGGCGCGCCTGCCGATGAGCGACACGGACGTGAACGCCTCGGGGGCAACGCGCGTGAACCTGCTGCGAGAGGTCGAGGCCAGCTTGCGTCGCCTCAAGACCGACTACATCGACCTGTATCAAATTCACGGCTGGGACAGCAATACGCCGCTGGAAGAAACGCTTCGAACGCTGGACGACATCGTGAGGTCGGGCAAAGCCCGCTACATCGGTCTGTCCAACTACATGGCCTGGCAGGCAGCGACGGCGCTCTCGATTCAGGAGCGCGAGCATCTCGAGAAGTACGTCACCGCACAGATGTACTACAGCCTGGTGGGCCGCGAGCTGGAGCACGAGTGGCTTTCGTTTGCGGAGTATCACAAGCTGGGCCTGCTGATCTGGAGCCCTCTGGCAGGGGGCTTTCTGACGGGCAAGTACAAGCGCAGCGCGCCCGCTCCCGAGGGTAGTCGCTTTGCCGACGCGGGCCGCTTCGTGCCGTTCGATGTGAACCTTGGCGAGCGGGTGATAGCTGCTCTCGCGACCGTTGCCGAACGGCACGCCGCGACGCCTGCACAAGTCGCGTTGGCCTGGCTGCTCGAGCGCCCCGCCGTCTCCAGCATCATCATCGCGGCGCGCAGCAACGAGCGCTTGCAGGAAAACATTGGCGCCCTCGACCTGCGGCTCGAACAAGATGACCTGCGGCTGTTGAACGAGGTTTCAGACCCGGGCACGCCGTATCCGAAGTGGATGGTGCTCCAGGTCGAACATGCGGAGGATCCGCGCTCGCGGGCGCTTCAGCCCGAGCGGTTTGCGGCGGGCGTGGTCTGGAAGGACTTGCGCGGCTCCCGCTGGTCCGGCTAACGCGCTCTCGTCGCGAAGGGGGACGCCTCGTAGGCCGCCAGGAGCTGTTCGGGACCGTCGTACACGGCGAGGGCGCCTTCGAGCTCTTCCGTGCTCCATCCGCCGCAACGCACGGCCACGGTGCGAACGCCCGCGGCCGCAGCCGCCTGGATGTCGTAGGGCGTGTCGCCGAGCATCAGCGCTTCGTCGGCGGAACAGCCCGCCTTCCGCAGCGCCGCCTCGATGATGTCGGGATCGGGTTTGGAGTTTTCGGCCTCGCTGGAGTTGGTCGCGTCGTAGAGCAAGCCTTCAGCACCGGCAATGCGCAACAGAGGACCCATTTCTTCCTTCTGGGCGGAGGTCGCCACCACGAGCCGAATGCCTGCGTCGTGCATGCGCTGCAGCAAGGCACGCGAGCCGGGAAAAGCCTTCAGCTCTGGCAAAAAGCGCTCCCGGAACAGGGCTGAACGCTGTTTGGAGATGCGCTTGCCGAGCTCCGACTCCGGATCGACGCCCGTCACCTCCGGCAAGAGCTTGTCGCCGCCCTTGCCAATCAAACGGCGCACTTGCTGGAACTCTGGTCGGTGACCAAACTCGCGAAGCGTGTCAATCCACGCTTGCGCGTGGGCGTCGTTGCTGTCGACTAAGGTTCCATCGAGATCGAGCAATATAGCTTGGAGCGGCATGGGGTCCTTTGCACCGTGGGGCAGCGTCGTGCTGACCGTTGCACGAAGCGTGCTGGCAGGCCCCAGGGCGAGCTCTCTGGCAGATCGCGTAGCAAGCTCGTGCTGAGGGAGCTCGCACACTGTGACGGAAGGCCGCAGCGCGTGGCCGTTCGGCGGCTCAAGGAACCGAAAAAAAGGAATCACTTCGGACCTGGCGTGCCACGATGCGACCACCTTCGGTGAACGCCGGATCGATGGTGCCCCCGCGGCTGCGAGCCAGCGTCACATCCACCGTGCAGCTCTCGTTGGCCTCACTCTCGAAGGTCCGTACCTCGCCCACCGCGAGGGTCGCTTCGCCATCGTCTGGCGTGACGCCATCATCCGACATGACGCAGTCACCTTCGTACTCCCAGGCGAGGTCACCCGTTGCCGCCGGCTCCCAGGTGAAGGTGACCTCGTCGGTGGCTCGAGATGCAGCCGGCGCTCCGAGCATCATTTCGAACGGTGCGGGCAGA
>DASQDA010000600.1:0-8780 GCA_035634435.1 Polyangiaceae bacterium | reverse complement strand
CTCAGCTGGAAGCGACCGCCGCCAAGCACTATGGCGGGCGGGACGATTTGCTCGTGCTCGTGGTCAGCACCGCGGCGCTCGGGGACGCGGTGCGCTGGGAGCCTGCTCGTGACCAGCAGCTCTTTCCGCACCTTTATGCCTCACTGCCGGTCAGCGCCGTCCGGAGCCGGGCGCCGCTTCAGCTCGGGGCCGACGGCAAACATGTGCTTCCGGCGGACATCTGAGCTGCGACGCGGCTCCCCGGGTCAAATCGCGCTGGCCGCTGGCGAGCCGCGCAGCTCGCTGTGGTGGTAGGGTCCGACGATGTCATTGCTGTCGATCTTGTTAGCCATCGTGGTGGTCGGAGTCTTGCTTTGGGCGGTCAACAACTTCATTCCCATGGACTCCAAGGTTCGCAGCGTGCTCAATGCTGTGGTCCTCATCCTGCTCATCGTGTGGCTGCTGCAGGCTTTCGGCATCCTCAACCTGCTAGGCAACGTCCGCGTTGGTGATTGACCCACGCGCACGATGGCCTGCGGCGGCCGCTGGCCGCTCGCGGACGTGCCAGCGGGCTCAGAGCAGCGGCTCACGCTCGAGCCGTTGGATCTCCGAAGCGGTGAGCGCACGATTGTAGATGCGGACGTCGTCGATGGTTCCTTCGAAGAACCGAGGTCGCGTCGCGTCCAGCCAGCGTCCGATGTAAAGCGTGCTGTCGCCGGGCAAGATGAGCGCGTCGATGACCTGCGTGGCGCTGCTGGTGCCCCCTTCGTAGAGCGTCAGCGACTGGGCCTGGGCGTCGACCACGGCGGTGACGTGCATCCAGCGATCGGCGGCCAGCGGACAGCAGAACAGGTACACGTAGCTCATTGCGTCCACGGTGGCCCCACGGTGGTAGCTGAACTCGAACCTCGGAGGAGGCGTGGTGCTGGTCGGCGCATGCAGCTCCCAGCCACCCGTTCCGGGGAGCTCGGTGCTGAGCAGCGGAGATCGTTCGCTAGGGAATGGCGGCCCGTCGAAGCGGACCCAGACCGAGACGGTCCAGCTCTCGGTGGCATGGGGGAAGCTCGGCACGGTAATGTAGTCGCCGCGCGAAAGCCCGAGCGCACCGCCGAAGCGGCCCTCGCTCTCCCAGCGGCCGCCGCTCAATACGCCATCGCGAGCATTGCCGGATTGGTCGCGCACCGCCGTGCCGCTACCCTCGTCAAAGCTCCAGTGAGCGACCAGACCGGTGGTCGCCGCCAGCGGGAGCGCTGGATCGAGCACTTCGACACCGCATCCGGAGCTCAGTGCACAGAGGTAGACGGAAGCGATGGACCTCACAAGCGTGCCTCGAGCGTCAACGTCGCGATCAAAGCTGGTCGGCCGCCGCGTTCGCCTCCGCTGCCGGCCAGCGAAACCTCCGGCTGCGGAAACAGGAACAGCGGGCCTGCTTCGAGCGTCGTGGAAACGTGACGCGTCAGAATGCCGCGCGCGCCGAGGGAGAGCCCGGCGGCGCCGAATAGACGTCGCACCGGTCGAGCCGCGTACGGTGCCCTCACTTTGCCTTCCACGCTCATGTGATGTGCCCCTGCGCTGATAGCAAGCACCGGTCGAAGCTGTCTTTTGCCGGGCGTGTACGCAAGCTCCAGCAAGCCGAAACGCTGGCTGACGTGAGCCGTGCCGGCGGGCGCGCTCAGCTCGGTCTCGGTGCCGAATCCCCCGAGCGTGCCGCGCAAGGAAAGCCACGGCCACAGTGCGTAAGTTCCCCGCATCACGGGCAGCAGCGCGGTTCCGACGTTGTGCAAGGCAGCGACTCCGAGCGAGAGACCGACGCCGCTCCCGTCAGCGTAGGCGCTTGCCGCTTCGGGTGCTCGTGGCGCGGGTGCTGGCGGCGCGGGCGCGACCTTGGGCTTGCCGGATTCGCCCGCGAGAAAACCGAACATGCGTGCGCGCAGCACGTCCACCGCTTTGACGGCCAGCACGCGCATGGGGTCGGCGGTGCCGGCCTCCACGCTCACGCGCTCCACGAAGGTCTTGCCTTTCACGTGATCCGTGAACCAGACATCCAGACCCATGGGGTTGCCGCTGCTCACGAACCGCACCGATGCCACCGCCGAGACCGACTTGCGCGTGGCCTCCATTTGCGCCTCCGAATCCGGTAGACCCGAGGTCTCGACCACCACCACGGAGAAGCTCACGGCCGCCGCCTCGCCCCGAAAGCGATTGAGCGCATAGGTCATGGACGCGTCCATCTGTTCGGGCAAAACGATGGCAATCACCGGCGCTGGGGGACTCGGCGCGAGCGGTGCCTGTGCCAGCAACGCGTGGGCAACGATCCACGCCAAGAACGAGCTCACTTGCCCTCGGCGTCGCGGAGCACGCTTGCAGCAAGCGCGCGATACGTTCCTTTCGGGTGCTCGCTGAGGTAGCGCTGCGCCACGCTCCGGGCTCGAGACCATGCCTGCTGCCGCCGCAGCAGCGTCATCTGCTGGGCGAGCGCTCCCTCGGCGTAAGGCCCGCGCGGCGATTCGCGCAGGTAGCGCTCGTACCACGCCAAAATGGCGTCACTGCCGAGGTGCGTTGCTTCGCCGATGCGACCCAGGAAGAACGCCGCGTGTTTTGCCCCCTCCGACTCCGGAAAGCGCGCGCGCAGCCTGAGCAATGCGCTGCGAGCCAGCTCGTGCTGCTGCAGGTAACGTGCTGCGTCCGCCAACGCGGCTATGTCCGCCTCGCTGCCCCGGTTCAACGTCAGCTCGACCCCGCGCGCCTTGGCGTCGATCACGATTTGATTGAACTTCCCATCCGCCAGCAGCGCCGACCACGAGGCAGGCTCCGATGCTTGCCGTTCGTCGCGGCCACCGCGTACGAGCGGAGCTCGCTTGGCGGAGGGTGCCAGCTCAGGCTTGGTCTCTGACGCAGATGTTGCGGGCGGGGGGGTGGCAACGGGTACGGCGCGCGAGGGGGGAGGGACACTCGAGGCGGCGGCCGCGCCCTCGCTGGCCAGCAGCAATGATTGGCCGGCCTTGACGGTGATGGGCTCGCGCGCGCGACCGCCTGTCACGGCCACCACCCCCGACTGCATCCTGAGCTCGCCGCCCTGTTTGTCGGGCTCCCACTCCAACCGGAACGCCGTTCCCTTGACGTGCACTGCGAACGGCCCAGCGTTGAAGATCCAGCGGTTGTTTTGCTGTGGACGCACCTCCACGTCGATGACGCCCCGCACCAACCGCATGTCCGCGCTCTCCGGCGTCAGCCGACCGACGGCGACCTGCGCACCGCGGCGGATTGCGATCTTGGTGCCGTCGGAGAAGCGCAGCTCACCCGGCTCGTTGGGAGCTGCGAAGGTGCCGTCCGAGACGCGTTCCGTGCCCTGGCGCGCGGAGTACTCGAGCGGCCTGGGTGCCAGGTCCTCGAACAACGAGCGCAAACCGAGTATCAGGGCTGCTGCAACGGCCAAGGCCAGGACGGCCTTGGGCCAACGAGGAACGGTTCGGGCCTGCTGCGCCGCGCCCAGCGCAGAGCGTGCGGCGCGTGCGCTCTGCAGGCGCTGCCACGCTTGTGACCGCTGCTCGGGAGTCGACGGGTGGTGGATGCGACGTGTGGCCGCGATGAACAGCTCCAGCTGCTCCCGAGGCTGGTCTTTGCCGTCCTTCATGGCCTCGAGCCGCCCTTCACGAGCAGGGTGGCGACGCGCTCGTCCCGCTTAATCGCCTTCTCGATGTCTTCCACGGCTCGGCTGACCCAGCGATTGACCGTTGCCACCGAAACGTCCAGCTCCTGCGCGATCAGCGCGACGGTCTGACCTTCCACACGATGGAGCACGAACGCGAGCCGGTGCTTTGGGTGCATTGCGTCGAGAATACGCTGTACTCGCGCGAGTAAATCCCGCGCTTCGGGATCCGAGCCCATACGTCCGTGCGTTTCTTCGTGATCAAACACGGTCGTTTGCGCGCGCCGGCGTACCCCTCGCCGGCGACCCTCCCAGTGTGCGACGCGGACGGCAACCGAGTAGATGAAGCTACGCAAGGCGTTGAAGTCGCGCAGCGTGTGAATCCGTGCGTAGACGGTGAGGAAAACCTCCTGAGTCAGATCGTCGATGTCGTGACCCGCGCCAAGGCAGCGACGCAGCACACCGGAGACCATGGGCGCGTAACGCTCGAAGAGCTCGCGCTCGGCCCACGGCTGGCCAGCCACCACTGCGCGCACGAAAGCATCGTTGTCTTCCGCGGCCGAACCGGGCCATGCCGCTACGCGGAGCGAGACACCGCGTTCGCTCGATTCATTGCTCATTGTGGAATGGGTCCGCGCGCGCGACCCTCACTTGGATGATAACTCCAACGCTCGAGGCGCGTGACAGTCCACGATGACGTCGTGAAAAAAGTTGTCGCATCGCACCGACGCGCAACGCGCAGGTGATATTGCCGAAGCGGCTCAGCTTTCGGCGCAGCCGGCCGTACGATGGATAGCAGACCGCGTCCTAGCTCGGGACCGAGCGGATTTGCGGTGCCGCTACATTTGCTGAGCGAGTCGCGGCTAGCGCGTCACTGCTGCATCAGGTGCTCGGTGCTCCAGAAGTATCCATTCATGAAAGTCCGATTAACCCCACACAGTTGTCTCGTCGGCGCAATGTTCCTGCAGGCGTGTACCGGTACGGTCAGCGGTGGCTCCGAGCACACTGAAGGCCCGCCCGGCGCACAAGCAGGCACGCCAGGTTTGCCGGTAGGCGGAGGTACATCGACGGGCACTGCAGGGGCGAGCATGGGTGGCAACGTGAGCAGCGTGGGGGGCAACGGCAGCGCCGCCGGTGCTCCGAACCCCGCGGCTGGCGCAGGCGGCGTGGCCGCTCCGCCCTTCGAGTCGACCGCGGCGGTGGCGACGCCGACGCTGATTCGCTTGAGCACCGTCCAGTGGGCCAACAGCGTGCGTGACCTGCTGAAGCTGGCGAGCACAGAGGGCCTCACGAGCGAGCTGACGCCTGACGCGGCGCTGCGTTTCGACAACGAAGCCGACTCCTTGTTCGTGGGGCAAACGCTGCGTGACGATCTGCAGCGCGCCGCCGAGCGGCTGGCGGCTGAAGTTTCGCGCGACCCAGCGGCCATCGCACGCATAATGCCCGCCGGCGCGCCGAGCGACGCTGCAGGTCGCGCCAAAGCCTTCGTCGAGCAGTTCGGAAAACGCGCGTTTCGGCGGCCACTGGCAGCGAATGAAACGGCGCTCTACCTCGAGCTGTTCGGCAAGGCGCCAACCTTGGTCAGCGGCATGGGCGCGTTCGAAGCCGGTGTGCGCGTCGTGCTCGAAGCCTTTCTCCAGGCGCCGAGCTTCTTGTATCGCACGGCCATCGGCGGACAAGCCGTGGCTCAGCGGGCGCGTCTCGATGATTACGAGATCGCGTCCAACATCTCCTATGCCTTCACCAATACGATGCCGGACGATGCGCTGTTTGCGGCGGCCGACAAGGGCGAGCTGAAGTCGGCGGCCCAGATCGAGGCGCACGCCAGGCGGCTGCTGCCGACAGAGGCAGGTAAGGCAGCAGTCGACCGCTTCTTTTTCCAGTTCTTTGGGCTAGGGCAATACGACAGCCTCACGAAGAACCCGGCGCTGGCATCCGAGTTCAGCAAGGAGACGGGGCCGCTGCTGCACGCCGAGGCGCGACGTTTCTTGCAACACCTCTATCAGCAGAAAAAGGGCCTCAAGGACATTTACACATCGCCCGTCACCTTCGTGAACGCCGATGTCGCGCGGCTCTATGATCTTCCCGGTTCCTTTGCCGCCGACAGCTGGACGCAGGTGACGCTAGAACAGCGACCCGGTCTGCTGACGCGTCTGGGATTTCTGGCTTACTACGGCCATGACGGCGTCATTCCAGACTCCATTCGCCGCGGGGTGAGCGTCAATCAGCGCATTCTGTGCCGCCAGATGACGGCGCCAGAGAACGTGGTGATCCAGCCGTTGCCTCCTCAGGACCCGAGTCAGACCAACCGCGAGGTGGTCAACAGCCACACGGGTCCTGGGACCTGCGGAGCGGGCTGTCATTCGACCTTTCTCAACCCTGCCGGTTTCGCCTTCGAGAGCTTCGACGGACTCGGTGTCTATCGCACGCTCGACAACGGCAAGCCGGTGGACGCGTCGGGGTCCTTTCTCTTCGACGACGAGCTCAAGAGCTTCAACAACGTGACCGAGTTCACGAGCCTGCTCGCCGAGAGCTCCGGGGCACACTGGTGCTACACCAAGACGTGGGCGGCAAATCTTTACTCACGAGTGCCGCGCGCCGCCGATGAGGTGGCCGCCAACGCGATCGCTCGCCGCTCCATCCAGCAGAATCTATCTACCGAGGACGTCATCATGGCGCTCGTAACCGATGAAGCCTTCGTGACGCGCGTGGAAGGACCGCAATGAGCTCTATCAATCACAAAGGCTTTGCTCGACGCCGCTTTTTACTGGGGCTCGGGGGCGTGACGTTGGGCCTGCCGGTGCTCGAAGGCTTGCTGCCGAAGAACGCGTCGGCGCAGACGGCTGCGGCCGCGCCATTCTTGACCATCATCTGCAGCGCTAACGGCGTGGTGCAGGCGCGTACCGGCGAGGCCGAGTCGTGGTGGCCGACCAAGGTGGGGGCACTGACGTCGGCTGGCATGCTCGCCGACAAACCAACGCGCACCACCGGTGAGTTGTCCGACTACGCCGACCGTTTGCTCATCGTGCGCGGGGTGGGTCACTCGCTCGGGGCCAATGGCTGTAACCACGCGTCCGGCTGCGCGCAGATCCTGACGGGCGCCGCGACGCTCAGCGGTACCGGCAACCAAACCGTAGCCGGGGGCGAGTCGGTGGACACCGTGGTGGCCAAGGCGCTGCATCCGAACGTCGAGCCGTTCTTCCTGCAGGCAGGCATGTATGCGCCCGGTGGCTCTGGCTACAACGTTCCCTCGTACATCTCGTACACCGCGGCGCGGCAGCAGCGCACGGCCATGGTGTCTCCGTTCAAGGCCTACGAGCGCATCGTGGGTACCGGCGCCGTGACACCAGCACCGGGCGGGGCGGCGGATCCGCTGGCCCTGCGCCGCAAGAGCGTCAACGACGTGCTCCGCGCTCAGATCCAGGCTCTCAAGGCGCGCCGTGAGCTGACGAAGGAAGACCAGCTCCGGCTCGATCAACACTTCACGGCGATCCGTGACATCGAGATAAAGATCACGACGGCGACCCTCTCCGACGCACAGATCACGCAGATGAAGGGCGTAGACCCCAAGCCGTATGATCAGGCAAATCACGAGGTGATTCAGCGGCTGCACATGGATCTGATGATCTTTGCCGTCTCTTCGGGGTACTCGCGCGTCGCGGTGCTTCAGGTCGGCGACCGCGAGGACGATCACAAGTACACCCTGGGCGGCGTCAGTGTTCAGTTCCACACCGCCTCTCACCGGACGGTGCCGAACGCCTTCGAGCACTGCAAGGCCATCGATCGCATCCAGATCGCCCACTACAAGTACTTCTTGGACAAGCTCGCGGCGATTCAGACGCCCACCGGAGCGTTGCTCGGTCAGGGGGTGGCCGTGAACACCAATCAGCTCGCCACCGGGCCCGATCACTCCATGCGACCGTTGCCGTTCATGATGGTCGGCAACGCGAATGGTTTTCTGACCCAGGGCAAGTATCTCGACGTCGGCAACGTTTCCACCTCGATGATGCTGAACACGCTCGCGGCTGCCGTCGGTGTGAAGACCAGCATGGGCAACAGGTCTGGCGTGATCGACGCCATGCTGGCCTGAGCTCTAGCGGTTGCGGGTCATCTCCAGCATCGTCGGACGGAAGCCGGCCGCGCTGAAGAGCCGTTGGGCGGCCGTGTTGCTGACCATCGTGGAGAGCACGATGCGCCGCGCGCCCAGCCCTTCGAGCTCCGCCACCAGGCGCTCCAACAAGGCACGCCCGAGCCCCGTCCGCCGTGCCCGTTCCGCGACGAACAAGTCGTGAATGGCGCCGTGCTCGTCCAGGAGAAGGTTCCAGTCGCGGCCCTCCAGCGCCCCGTACGCGTAGCCCAGCGGCTCCGCGGCGTTCGAATCCGCCCCGGTAGGCTTGGCCACCAGAATCACGGCGTGTGCCCGCTGGAGCTCCCCTCCAAACCACGCCAGGTAGCCCGGCTCGATTGCGTCCACCAACAGGAACCGCTCGGGGTCGACCGCGTGATGTTGGCGCACGAGCTCGGCGGCGAAGCGGGCCGCTGCCGGCAAGTCGCGGCTCTGCGCGCGTTCGATGACGAATCCGGTGGAAAGTCGCGAGTCGTTCATGCACGTGCAGTATAGAGCCCCACCCAGCGTTTTCCGCCAGCGCCACCCTTCCTGGGCGCCGCCGCCAAAACTGCCTCGCGTGGGCAAAATGTGCAGGAATTCGGCGCAACTCACGGGTTTTTGCCAGCTCCGGCTGTGCTAGGGTGAGCCGCACATGTGCGGCATCGTTGGTTACGTGGGGCCTCGCACGGCGGCGCCCATCTTGCTTGAAGGTCTGAAAAAGCTCGAATACCGGGGTTATGACTCCGCGGGCCTAGCGATTCACGACGGGACGGGCATCGAGCTCGTACGCGCCGTGGGCAAGCTGGAGAACCTGGCGCGCGCGCTCGAGCGCAAGCCGCTGGCGGGGAGCCTAGGTATTGGTCATACACGCTGGGCCACGCATGGCCGGCCGAGTGAGCCGAATGCACACCCCCATGTCGCCGGTGACGTCGCCGTGGTGCACAACGGCATCATCGAGAACCACCTGGCGCTCAAGCAGCAGTTGCAGGCCGAGGGGGTGCGCTTTGCCAGTGACACGGACACCGAGATCGTCGCGCACCTGGT
>DASQDA010000599.1:0-2704 GCA_035634435.1 Polyangiaceae bacterium | reverse complement strand
GCGCTCGATGACGTCGATCTCCTCCGACTCCTCGAACTGCCCAGACCATTCTCCGAGCGCGGCGCCACACGCTTTGCAAATCTTGTCGGCCTCATCGGCGACGTGCACCTGCTCGATCATGGACAGTGCCGCTTGCTGTCGCGGACCATGCCCCGTTTGAGGCTTGTCCGTTGCGCTGTCAGCAACCTTGTCTCTGAGCCGCTTCTCGGACGAGTCGCCGAACACCTTGGTGCGCAGCGTCGCGAGCTGCTGCTCGAGGCCGGCAAGCTGCAGCATCAGCTGCTCCGGGTCGCCGCCCTTCAGCTCGTGCAGCTGCCGCTTTAGCTTCGCGATCTCGCGCACGAACTTCTGGTTTTCGGCTTCCAGAAGTTTGGCGGCCCTGCGAAGGGTCTCGATGTCTTCGACATCGTCGAGCGTCACGGTACCCAGCTCTACTGCGCTAGATCAGACCTGTGCAACGCTTTTTTCGGGAAACTTCACGCGCAGATCGGCCTTGCGCAACAGCGGAGGGCTGAGCGGAACTTTACCGAAGGCATCGCTGCCTTCAATGAACAAGCCGAGCTCGCTCAACGTCAGCTCCACGTGCGCCTCGCGCGCCCGCTTCCACACCGCGGAGAACTTCCCGTGCTCTAGACGCTTCGCAAAAAGGCAGACTCCCGTGCCGTCGAAGTACAGCACTTTGGCGCGCTTCCGATCGCGACTGACGAACAGGTACAGGTCACCGGTGAGCACGTCGTGTTTGAGCTCTTCAGTCACGATTGCGGCCAGCGTGTTGAAGCTTTTCCGCATGTCACACGCCTTGGCGTACGCGTACACGCTCACTCCGCGCGGGACGCCAATCACGCGAGCTTCCTGAGCAGCTCTGCAACCTCGTCCATCGTGAGCCCCTCGACGCGTGCGTGGCTCCCACCTGACACCGTAAACGTCCGGCTCCGCTCCTCGACAACCTTGATCGGTTTGAACGCCGACTCGTCCTTGGCCAGCAGCTGCGCACGCCAGTACGACAGTGTGTGGCCACTGATCCCGAGCTCCTCAGCTACCTCGCGCAGCGTCTTGCCGCTCTTCCAACGCTCTGCTGCGTACCGAAGCAGTCGCCCCTGCAGCGTCTTCGGAAACCGCCCCTTCTGCTCGCTCCGAACCCGCGCCACGATGGCCTTCAATTCTGACCCACTCGCCTCTGCCATGCGCAGAGTCTCCAACGAACGCCCACCTCACGTCACGACGGGGACCGGCGAGGACTTACGTTGGAGCTGGGCCAAGAGGAGGGGGCTACCTCGCAGCACCCGCACTGCACGCGGATCCCGACACGCGCAGACTAGACCCCACGTTTCAATGCGGTCGCGCGTCAGCGTCGAGCATCAGCCGAAGGAGGGAAGCATTAAATAGCGCCAAGCCAATCCTCGACCAGCAGCCCCTCGATCGCGCCGTCCTTCAACGCGGCGTCGTGCGTGACCAGCGTCGCTCCGTGCTCCAGCGCCGTGCACGCGATCATCAGATCGAAATCGCTCTTGCTTCGCCCGCGCCGCTCGACGTCGGCGCGCACAGTGGCGTAGCGCCGCGCGATCGCGAGGCCGAGCGGAAGCAGTTGAAGCCTCTCGGTCAGGCGCTGGATGCGCGCCCGATTTTCCTCTTGGCGCGCCGACTTCTCCGCACCGAACAGAAGCTCGGCCAGCACGAGCAGTGGAATGCCGACGTCGCTGGGGTCGACGTCACCTAGATGGGCCAGCACGCGCTCGTCTCCGGCGAGCAGACGTACGACGACGTTTGTGTCGAGGACGTACTTCACCGCAAGCCGGGGACCGGTCGATTCGAGCGCTGGCGAACGTCGGCAAAGAGCGCGTCCAGCTCTTCGCTGGTCTCGCCTTCCCAGCGGCCGACTTCACGAAACACGTCGGCCGCTGACCGTTTCAAAGCCGGACCGGGCGCGACGGCACGCACCTCGACGGTAAGCTCGTCGTCGACTTTGACGAGCACTGGATGCGCGGGGTCGCGCTTGAGCGCTTTGATCGCGTCGTCGAGAGGGATCGGCTGGGCCACCCGAGAAAGCATAGCAGGACCACGCCCATCGTTCACTTCCTGACTAACCGCTTCGAGCTCGTCCTCAGTGATGGGCGGCTGGCCTTCGAGCAAGTGCTCACGTAGCCGCAGGCGGGCCTCCCGGTGCCGCTCCTTGCCGGAAGCCTGCTCGGAATCCTGGGGCTTAGGGTGGCCTGTCGGCGGCGCCGCAGGGTGCGCCCGCTGCTACACATGCGTTACACGGCCTTGGCTCGAACGCGCTTTGCAGCCTGATTCCCAGCGGCTGTGCCCCGCGCATGCTGATTGCGGAGGTGCTTGCGAGTTCCTTCGCGTAGCTCCTCATCGCTCTTACGGGCCGGCGCGCCTTCAGGAAACAAGGCCGAGTGCAGATCCTGCATCGTGTACTTCCCGGCTCGCCGCACGACCAACATGTCGCCTTCTCCCGCCCACTCGATCACGGAGCCCGGGCCAATACCGAGCCTTCTTCGAACTTCGGCGGGGATGGAGACCTGCCCCTGCGCGGTGAGTCTGGACTGAGCAGGTGCCATGCCTCTACGCTAGCCTAAGTACCCGGTAATCGACTGGCCGCGATTCGGGGTTGCAGTTGCCGCTGCCAGACGGGCGAGCGGCAACCTGCGTATTCCGAACGCACTTGAACGGCGGTTCCGAAGCGGCGTGAACGGTCGTT
>DASQDA010000598.1:0-1727 GCA_035634435.1 Polyangiaceae bacterium | reverse complement strand
CGGCTCACACGCGATGATCTTGGTCTCGGGGCGGGCCAGCTTGATCATCTGCCCCGCGCCGGTCAGCGTGCCGCCGGTACCGTAGCCGGTGACCCAGTAGTCGAGACGCGAGCTGGCAAAGTCCGACAAGATCTCCGGCCCAGTGGTCTGGCGGTGGAAGGCCGGGTTTGCCTGGCTGTCGAACTGTCGCGCCAGAAACCAGCCGCGTTCCTGGGCCAGACGTGCCGCCAGCGCCACGGCGCCGCTGGCGCGTCCCGCAGCCGGCGTGAGGACCACCTTCGCGCCATACGCGCGCATGATCTGCCGCCGCTCGACGGAGAACGAATCGGGCATGATCGCGACGAACGGATACCCACGCGCCGCGCAGACGAGCGCCAGGGCAATGCCCGTGTTGCCGGAGGTGCCCTCGACGACCGTTTGGCCGGGTCGGAGCAACCCGCGGCGTTCGGCGTCCTGGATGATGCCGAGCGCGAGGCGGTCCTTGACCGATCCGCCTGGATTTGCCGCTTCGACCTTGACGTAGAGAGTCACGTGGCTTGGTGCGAGCCGGTTGATGCGGATCACCGGCGTGCGCCCGATCGTCTGGGAAATGTCGTCGTACAACATGTCTGCCTAGCCTACCGCCGGAGCGCCTGCTCCGCCGCATTCGGCCCGATTTCCCCGAATTCCGCTGCGCCGTGCGGATATCATGCCGTGCATGACCGCTCGTGGGCTGCAGGTGCACCTCCTCGGTCCGGTGAGCATCGTCCGCGGGGGCGTCGCCGCGCGCCTGCCGCCATCACGCAAAGCGCTCGCGCTGCTGGCCTATCTCGCACTGGAAGCCTCGCCGCAAAGCCGATCGCGGCTGTGCGACTTGCTCTGGAACGCGCCGAACGACCCTCGCGGTGAGCTTCGTTGGTGTCTCAGCAAGCTACGGCGCCTGGTGGACGACACGGATCGAGGTCGCGTCGTCACATCGGGGAGCGCCACCATCGCGCTCGACCTGTCCGACGCCTTCGTGGACACTGCGGAGGTCGAGCGCGCCCTGAAGAACGGCAGCGACGACCCTACGAGCGAGCGCCTTGCCGAGCTGCTGGAGCTGTTCCGGGGTGACCTGCTCGAGGGCATCGAGGTGGACGGAAGCCCAGAGCTCATGACGTGGCTCATGGCCCAGCGACAGCGCTTCCGTCTGATGCGCATCGAAATCGCAGCGCAGCTCGCCGTGCGCGCGCCGCCCGGCTCCGAAGAGACGTGGCGTCGCTTGCACGCATGGTTACAGCTCGCGCCATTCGATCGACGAGCGCACGAGACAATGCTGGCCGCGCTGGCACGCGCCGAGCGTTTCCGCGATGCCGAGGAGCATCTGTCTACGGCAATCCGCACGTTCGAGCACGAGGGCCTCGACTGGTTGCCGCTGCGAGCGTGGTGGCATGCGTTGCGCAGCAAGGCGACGCGCGAGCTTTCGCGGCCAGCCGAGCCCCGCAGGCCGCTCGCCTCGCTTGACGCCGCGATGCCGCCCCTCTCCGGTGTGGAGGTGCGGCAGGTGGCGGCTCCGGATGCTCAGCGAGCTGTGCGCCGTCGCGCGTCGGTTGCCGTCATGCCGTTCGTCGAAGGCTCGGCGTCCGCGTCAACGCCGAGCCAGCTCGCGCTCGGCCTGACCGACGATATCATCACGCGGTTGGCGAAGCTCCGCGTCTTGTTCGTCAGTGCACGTGGCACCTCCTCTGTCCTGGGTGAGCGCGGGATGG
>DASQDA010000597.1:0-8979 GCA_035634435.1 Polyangiaceae bacterium | reverse complement strand
TGACCCCGATCAAGTGCTCGCTTGAAAGGGTCAGAAACCAACGTGCAGATTGCCGTGCAACCCGATGACATTCGATTTCCCACATCCGACCCTCTTTACCTTTGATCGCTCGAGCGGGACGCTCATTGGTCTCGAAGGTCCGCCAACCTCGTTGGCGTGACCTTGGCCGGCTACCGTTCGTATGGCTCGAGCCCCACCCACTAACGCGTTCGTCAGGCAGATCGCGGCCGACCGACGGCACACGCGCGTGGGGTGCGCGGCTGCTCCGCGTGCCAATTCGACAGCTCGGCCGCAGAATTCAGCTCTTTTCCGCGAAGCTCGCTGACGCCGACGCTGGCTGCTAGGTTCAATCAGATGGTGTCGCGCCGCTCCAGCCCCTCGCCTGCCCGTTCGTGGACGGGTGGCATCGTCGGCTCACACGCAGAGCTCGCGAGGGCCGACGCCGAGTTTTGGGAAAAGGCGGGTCCGGCGGCTCGTGTGGAGGCTTCGCTGCTGCTGTCTCAGCAGGTGTATGCTCTGACGACGCCCGATGAACATTCCGCCGGACTTGATCGAGCTGCTTTCGGCGTTCGCCGCCACGAGCGTTCGCTACCTCCTGGTGGGCGGGCACGCGGTCGCAGCCCACGGGCAGCCTCGGTCGACGAAGGACATCGACCTCTGGCTCGCCCCCGGACCTGACAACATCGAACGTGCGTGTGCAGCACTCACTGCCTTCGGCGTTCCACCGCAGATCGTGGACGCGCTCCGCAGCGCGACACCGGAAGACATTGTCTGGCTGGGTCGACCGCCGACACGTGTCGACCTGCTGCAAACGCTCCCGGCTCTCGAGTTCGAGGAGGTGTGGCCACGTAGGCTCGTTATCAGTCTGAACGGTGTCAGCGTGCCGGTGCTCGGCAAGGACGATTTGATTCGGAACAAGCAAGCAGTGGGACGGCCTCAGGACCGCCGCGACGTGCGTTTGTTGTTGGGCCAGCCGGCTCGCAAGGCGCGCCCCAAAAAGCTGCCTTGAGGCTCGCCTGTCCGGGCGCACACGAGGGAACGGGCGCGCCGCGCGGCAAGCTGCGGCGCGAGGTACCCCGAAGCGACACGCGACGGCGCGGCAGCCGCGCCTGCGCGAACAGTTTTGAGCGCGAGGACAGTCTTGTCAGGAGAGGCGCCACTTGCAGGCGTCCGGAGACAATCCCATGAAGCTGTATCAATTCCCGCTCTCTCCCAATTGTCAGAAGGTCGTTGCGCTGGCCCACGAGGTGGGCGTCTCGCTGGACGCCGCAAACGTCAACCTGTTCGCAGGTGAAACCCAGAAACCGGAGCTGCTGGCCAAGAACCCCAACGGCAAGGTCCCGATCCTCGAGGACGGCGACTTCGTCCTGTGGGAATCCAACGCGATGCTGGCCTACATCGCGGCCAAGGCCGATCGCATCGATCTTGCGCCCACGACGCCGCGCGAACGCGCCGATGTCGACCGCTGGCTGGCCTGGCAAAGTGCGCACTTCGGCCCTGCCATCCGCAAGGTCGCCTTCGAGCGGATCGTCAAGAAGATAGGCGGCTTAGGCGCTCCAGACGAGGCCCTCGTGAAGCAAGGAATGGAGGAATTCCAGCGTGTAGCAGGTGCGCTCGAGCAGTCTTTGGGCAAGAAGGAATACCTGTGTGGTCGCCTTACCATCGCCGACTTCGCTCTCGCCACGTACGCGGCGTTGACGGACGATTGCGGTCTCGACACTCAACCGTTTCCGCGCGTCAGAGCGTGGCGCGATCGCATGACCGCCCGGGACAGCTTGAAGAAGACATTCGCCAGCGTCCGCGCCGCGCAGTGAGTCAGCCGTGAGCTCTAGTTCCAACCCCGAGCGGAGCTTCGAGACGCTGGTGGAGCCGCATCGCAAAGCCTTGCGGCTCCACTGCTATCGGATGCTGGGCTCCACCCACGACTGCGAGGACGTGGTGCAGGAGACCTTCGTGCGCGCGCTGCGTTCGCTCCACACGCTGTTGGAGCCAGCGGCCGTGCGCGGCTGGTTGTACCGGATTGCCACCAATGTCTGTCTCGACGAGCTCCGTCAGCGACCGCCGCGCGTTCGTGGACCGGAGCTCGGTTCCCCCAGCCGCGCCGAGGACGCGATGCCTGCCGCCTTGGCGGACGACGCCTGGCTTGAGCCGGTGCCCTCAGCCTGGCTAACCTTGGCGAACCCCGCGGCGCACTACGACATGAAAGAGAGCGTTGCACTGGCGTTCGTGGCCGCCTTGCAGGTGCTCACGCCGGCGCAGCGCGCCGTGCTGTTGCTGCGCGACGTGGTGGGTCTTTCGGCTGAAGAGACGGCGAGCTCTCTCGCCTGCTCCCTCTCGGCCGCCAACAGCATGCTGCATCGCGCGCGGGCGACTCTCGAGCAGCGCGTGGGGCCGCGCAACGCTTGGAGTCCCGATCCGGGCGCGACGGTAGACCGCGCCTTGCTCGAACGCTACATGCGGGCCTGGCAAAGCGGTGACCTGGACGTCATTCTCGCGCTCCTCCACGAAGACGTGACGCTCTCGATGCCGCCCATCCCGATGTGGCTCGCGGGCGCCGCCGACGTGGGCCGCTTCTTCCGCAACCGCGTGCACCCCTCGCTCGCCGCGGCGCCCTTCCGCACGGCACTGGTGGAAGCCAACGGCGCGCTCGGCGTGGCTTTCTATCGCGTTCGCGAAGGCGGCCAAGCGCACTTCTACGCCGTTCAGCTGCCCGAGGTCCGTGAGGGCCGCATTTCCGCAATCGACCACTTCATGGCCAAGAGCTCGCTGGTCCCGTTTGTCGAAGCGGGAGTGCCGGCCACTCTGGCGGTATGAGCGAGGGCGCCAGGCGGCGACTTGCGCTCTACATCAACCTACTGGTGAGTCCGCGGGCTGCGCCTGCAATGCGGAAGGCGTGTGCGAGTGACACGAATCACACTGGTCGCGCTCAGTATCCTGCTCTCGGCATGCGCTGTCGGCGCCTGCTCACGATCGAATGACGGACAAGAGGCTCGCCGCGAGGTACCCCCGCGCGCGCCGAAGAGCATTCCCGCGCGGAGTGGAGGAGCCAGCGGCCCGGAGCACGCCGGCACTAGCGTCGCTCCCGCCGCAAAGGACGACGCGGGCTCCGCGGCAAGTCCCACGACCTCCAGGGCGTCGTGCTCCAGCGACGCCAGCGACGCTAGCCGCCTCCTGGAGAGCACGGTGGCACGAGCGACTGCGGCGCAGGACGTCGAGCGCCGCGCCGTCTCCGACCTGGCGAGCTTCGCGTGGAGCTTCTACGCGCAGGTACGCGGCTCCGAAACGAACTTCGTTTATTCGCCCTACAGCATCGTGGCCGCGTCTGCGATGCTGAGCGCGGGCGCTGCGGGACGCACGCTCACGCAGATGCAGGCGGCGCTGCGCTTCAGCGGCGTGGGGGCTCCGCTGCATGGAGCACAGAGCGCGCTCGCCCTGCTCCTCCACTCGCGTAATCGCAATCACGCAGGTGACCCCGAGCGGAAAACGCAAGTACTGCGCATCAGCAACGACTTGTGGATGGCGACCGAGAGCCCGCCCAAGCCCGCCTTCCTCGACACTCTCGAGCGGCACTATGGCTCGGGCGTTCACCTGGTTTCCTTCCACGAGGACCCGGAGCGGTCGCGCGGTGCCATCAATCAGAAGGTCTGCAGGGACACGGAAGGCTTGATTCCCGAGCTGCTTCCTCGAGGCAGCATCAAGCCTGACAACAAGCTCGTGTTGACGAACGCGCTCTATTTCAAGGCTGGCTGGGAGAGCCCGTTCCCGAAGCGACTGACGGAGCCTCGCCCGTTCGTGAAGCTTTCCGGCGAAACGACGCAGGTTGCCACGATGTCGCGCGTCCTGCAGGGACATTATGCCGACGGACACGGGTATCTCGCCGTCGCCCTTCCCTATCGCGGGCATGAGCTCGAGCTCGTGCTGCTCGTGCCCGATGCCGGTTCCTTCGCGCGCTTCGTTGCTTCGCTTCGCGTGGCGCAGATCGGCGCCATCACGTCCAAGCTTCGTCCAGAGCGGCTCGCCCTCGCGATGCCCAAGTTCCAGCTGCAAACGACGCTGCCACTCAAAGCGGAGCTCATGCGTGCCGGAATGGTGGACGCGTTCACGCGCGCCGCCCTGTTTCCGCTTCTCGGGGACGGCGTCTATGTCAGCGAGGCCCACCACCAAGCTCGCTTGATCCTCGATGAGGAGGGCACGGAAGCCGCTGCCGCCACCGCCTTTGGAGCGAGAACGTTGTCAGGCCGACGAGAGCCCACACCCATCGAGGTGAAGATCGATCGGCCGTTCGTGTTTTTCATCCGCGATACGAGCGGCGCCGTTCTGTTCGTCGGTCACATTGGCGACCCGCGTTGATGGGGCAGACGTCTCCAGCACGGGTTCAGCGCAAGCCGGGCGATGTGCTAGGGCCGCTTGTTGCGACGCGACCCACGATGTACGATGAACGCGATGGCGGAGCCCGCGGTCAAGCTACTGGACGACGACGCCGTCGTTTTGAGGCGAGCCGGCGTTCGTTTCCCACTCGAGCTTCGTCCGTCCGGCTTCAGCGCAGACGATCTGAAGACCTGGCCCGAGGCGGAAGGCCGGCTCGAATGGCTGGAGGGGAGACTTTTGTACATGCCGCCCTGTGCCGATATTCAGCACGATGTCGCGGTGGGCGTGGTTCATCTCCTGCGCACGTGGTCCGAGGCACATCCCGACTTTGTGATCGGCGGCAATGAGGCGGGGATGAAGCTCGGAACGGATGTCCGTGCGGCCGATGCGGCGGTCTGGCGGCGCGCAGACCTTGGGCCGTCCGTCGGCCGCCTCCGTCACACAGCGCCGCTGCTCGCGGTCGAGGTCGCGGGTCAGGACGAGGACGAGAGCGTTCTTCGCAGCAAGGCCGAGTGGTACCTGCGAAACGGGACGGGGGCGGTCTGGCTAGTGCTGCCCGAGTCTTGGGAAGTGCTCGTGATTCGCGCCGACGGGGAGTCGCGCCACCATCAGGGCGAGCAACTGACGGCTCTCGCGTTGCTCCCGGATCTCGCGCCGGCAGTGGATCAGTTTTTCGCCCAGCTCGATCGCCGCTGAGGAGCTTGGCAGCTCCGCGGGCAGCACGGAGCGCGCCGTAGCCTTCACTTGTCGCCCCGGCCGTGTAACGCTTCGCCCCCTGTGACCATCAGCGACTTCGAGAGCCGAGACATCGGGGACATGGCAGCCGTGGGTGCCTGCGGGGCAACCTGGGTGCGCTTCTGGGTGCGTGTCCAGTTGCCCGGCGAGCACAGCATCGAGCTTCGCTCGCACGGCGATGAGCGCAGCGCCAGCGTCGAGCTTTTACCCGCCGCAGATGCCGACGGCACGCTCAGCTTTCTGTACCCGAGCGACGTGCCCGGCGGCAGCGCGCTCGAGCCCGCGACGGTGTATCGGTACTGGATCCTTCGTGGGGCGGATCTCGTCGGGGAGGGCCGCTTCGAAACCGCACCGCTCGGGGCTAGAGATTCCCCGGCCCGTTTTTCGTTCGCCGTGGCCAGCTGCCACCAACCGTTCGACGCTGACGGCAACGTGGACGCGCGTTCGTTGGGGCTGCTATCTGTCCTGGAGCGCGCGCTGCAGGAGCAAGACGTGAAACGCGTGTTCTTGATGGGCGACCAGATGTACGCGGACTATCCGAAGCACTGTAGCCTCTTCGAGCAGAAGTTCTTCGCGAAGGTCGCCCCAGCGGGCCGCAAGGACGTTCTCGAATGCACGAGCCAGGAGGTGCGCGCGCTGTATCAGCGTCGCTACCGCGCGTTCTGGTCACAGGAAGGATTTCGCCAGCTGCTCGCTAACTATTCCTGTCATATGATCATGGACGACCACGAGCTGAAGGATAATTTCGGCTCGGCTCCAGAGCATGCGGAGCCGCCATGGCAGGCAATCCGTGAAGGCGCGCTGAACGCCTTTCAGGATTATCAGGGGCAGCTCACCCGCGGGCGCGGGCCCAAAAGGCCCGCAAGCTTCGACTATCAGCTGACCTACGGCGACGTGGCATTGTACTGCCTCGATTTGCGCTCGCAGCGCTACAACGACGGCGAGAAGCTGCAGATTTGCTCTGCCGAGCAGCTAGACGCTCTCGAAGCGTTCCTGGCGCAAAGCGCCGACAAGCAGGTGTTCATGCTGATCGTCAGTGTGCCGCTGATGATCTTTCCCCGCTGGGTTGCCGCGATGGGCATGCAGCTCACGGGCGAGGACAGCGACGCCGCCGATCGCTGGAGTAACCCCAAGGCTGCCGAGAGCTGCCAGCGGCTGACCGAAATCCTCTTCGAGAACCAGAAGCGCAATCCGCGTCAACGCAGCGTGCTGTTGGGCGGGGACATTCATGTCGGTTGCGTCGTGCAGTTCGCCTGGCGCGACGAAGCAGTGCGCCCGATGTACCAGCTGGTCTCGAGCGCCATGTCCAACTACACGGACGTGCTAGCGCGCACGCTCGGCAAGCTCGTGCCCCAGTTCCACAGCGAGGTCGAGGGGCCAGACGGCAGCCTGTGGGCCCGGGTCGAGCTCATCGATGGTGAAGGAGAAGCAGCGCAAAACCCCTACGACCAGCTGAACGTGGGCATCGTGGAGATGACGCGGCAAGCCGACGGCAGCCTGGGCGTGCGACTCAAGCTGATCACCCACGACGACGCCGACCCGCCGAACCCACGCACCGTGTTCTGTAGCGCGCTGCTTTGAGCCGCCTCTCCGTCAGCGCGCGCGGCAGTAGCGAGTCAGCGTGCCATCGTCGCCCGCGCCAATGAGGTCGCCCTCCGGCGTGAAAACGGAAAGGGAGGGCGCTGGGTCGAGGGTGCGAACCGTGTCCGTCGGCAGGTGGAGCAAGACGTTGCCGGCGGCGACCCAGTGGCTCTCGGGAGAGACAGAGGCGCGGTGCGCCCCGAGCTGTGGCAGCTCACGGATCAGGGCTCCGTCGGCGACCGAGCGCAAAGTGTAGCGACACGTGTCGGGGCCTGGCTTCCCCTCGCAGTGGGAGACCAAAAGCTGTGTGTCGCCCGACAAGAAGGCGACGTCTTGATAGAGGTCCTCCTCGGGGGCGCCGAGGGCGCTCAATCCCGGAAAGTCGATCCTGGGCTTTGACCAAACGCGTGACCAGTCACTCGTGCGATACAGCGCGGCTTCGGTCGTTGCCAGGTACCGCTCGTCGCTGCTGAAAGCCGCCCGCGTGTTGCACTGAGATGTTTCAATCGTCGCCACGGTCGATCCGTTCAAAGCGCGGTCGCGGACGCTCACAGCGCCGTTTTGCTGAACGAGGGCGAGCCATCGGTTGGCAGGCGACGCCCGGAGCGTTCTGCGCTCGCAGCCCTGGTAGACCCGCTCTGCTAAGCTCACTTCCTCGACGAGCCGCGTGGCCTCGGCCGAATACATCCTGGGACCGTTACCGGAGACCAATAGCTCGGACGCGGGCGAAAATTCGACGTCTTGCAGGTGATGAACAGGCCCGATGTCGCGCTGCTGGGAATCCGCGAAGTCGGGTGCGATGCTCCACAGCACGGCGATGTCCTTGCCGACGGCAAGCTGGCTGCCGTCCGGGGAAATCGCCAGGCCTTGCAGCGGCTCGCTACTGCTCAGGGCAGCGTCAACGCGCAGCGCGTCGCCAGTCGCGAGCTCCCGAATCGTTATCACGGTCGTCCCTTCCACCGTCGTCACGGACGCGACTCGGCTGCCGTCGCTGTCGATTGGTCCCAGGCTCTCGCGCGAAACGGTGCTCAGGGAATCGCCGGTCCGCGAGTCCAGTAGTTGATCACCTAGAACCACAAGCGCTCCGTCGGGGGAATAAGCCAGGCCAAATCCGTTCACCTGAGCGAGGAGACGCCCCTCCGAGGACCACAATCCGGAAGGGAAGAGCGCGAAGTTGTTATTGGGTATTGACACGAAAGTGTCAGCTCGCGGCGACACTACGAATATTTCTTCTCCCCTCGCCCCGGGCAGAGCCTCGATGTCGACGGTCACTGTCACCAGGTCCGGCAACGTGATCGCTTTCACGATCAAAGGGACCTCCGACACCAGGAGACCGTTGCCGGCGAGCGCCGCCGAGAAGAAGGGCCCGCTCAAGCGGTGCAGCAAGGCCCCGTCTGCGACGCTCCAGATGCAGAGCTCTCTCGATTCCCAGCCCCACGCGAGCAGGCGATCGCCCTCGGCAGAGAAACGCAGCCGCTCGGTGGGGCAGCGCTGGAGATCGATCTCCGGCAGCCGTAGTCCATCGGCCAAACGCGTTACCTCGAGGAAGTCGCTCCCCGACGCCGCCAAATATTCGCCATCGATTGAGAGTGCGAAGCTGTCCAGTTGCGTTCCACCGTCGCGGAGCACACGTTTCGGTGCGCGGGTGCTGTCGGTGTACAGGAGGATACTGCCGTCGTCGTAGCCGACCACGAGATCGTCACCCGCTGGAGCGAAAGCGACTTGCACCGGCCCAGGCTTGAACGGTTCGATCGAGCCACACGCCGTCCAATGCCAGGCCTCGGTTGCGGCTGCGCTCACGCCACCGCTACCGGCGTTGGGTATGCCGCCTCCCGCGCCGCCCCCGGCGCCGCCTAGCGACGACGCCCCCGCGCGAGAGGTTCCATCGCGACCCGCGGAAGCTTGCCCTGCGCTCCCAGGGCCGCCGGCTTCGGCGAGAACGGGGTCGTTCCTACTCGTCTTGCCGCACGCCAGGGCCGTCAACGCCGTGCAGGTGAAGGCAAACCGTCCGAAGGCGCCAATCCCACTCCACATGTACGGGAGTTTGCCTGAGCGCGCCGCACGCCACAAGTAAGCAACGCGAGGTCTGCTGCGCGTTCAGGCGACGGCGATAAACCTTTTGAACGAGCAAGAAAACGACACCCAAATTTCGAAGTGAGGGACGCTGCCAGCGAGCAAGCGTCGTCCCAAATGCGCTACTCGAGGGCCCCAACGGCGGCGAGCAGCAGATGGGATGCCCGGCGGCTCCCGCCGGGTCGCGGGCGCTCGCGTAGCGCCCACCTGGCTGACACGCGT
>DASQDA010000596.1:0-2698 GCA_035634435.1 Polyangiaceae bacterium | reverse complement strand
CGGCCCGCACCTCGACCGTCAGCTCGTCGTCTACCCTAACGCGCACCGGGTGCGTCGGGTCGCGCCGAAGGGCCTGGATGGCCTCGTCGAGGGGGAGTGGCTCGCCCATCGGGTTAGGGTAGCAGCTCACCAAACCCGTTTCCCACCAGTTACCCAACGCGACGTCACCCCGGGTAGCTTTCCGTATCCATCCGTCGGGGCTGCAGATCAAAAACCGGCAGTTTTGATGCGGATCGCGTGTGATCGGCCGTAAGTCCTCGCCGGTCCCCGTCGTGACGTGAGGAGGGTGTTCGTTGGAGACTCTGCGCATGGCAGAGGCGACAGGGTCAGAGTTAAAAGCGATCGTGGCGCGGGTTCGGAGCGAGCAGAAAGGGCGGTTCCCGAAGACGCTGCAGGGACGACTGCTCCGGTACGCAGCCGAGCGTTGGAAGAGCGGCAAGACGCTGCGCGAGGTAGCTGAGGAGCTCGGGATCAGCGGCCACACGCTGTCGTACTGGCGTGCGCAGCTACTCGCCAAGGACGAGTCGGCGTTCAAGCCGATCAAAGTTGTGGCAGACCTGAGCCGGACGTTCACGGTGTCGGGGGGCAGCCACGCACGCGTCGAGGGGCTCACGATGGATGAGGTTGCAGAGCTGCTCAGGAAGCTCGCGTGATTGGCGTCCCGCGCGGAGTGAGCGTGTACGCGTACGCCAAGGCGTGCGACATGCGTAAGAGCTTCAACACGCTGGCCGCGATCGTGACGGAGGAGCTCAAACACGACGTGCTAACCGGTGACCTGTACCTGTTCGTCAGTCGCGATCGGAAGCGCGCCAAAGTGCTGTACTTCGACGGCACGGGTGTCTGCCTTTTTGCGAAGCGTCTAGAGCACGGCAAGTTCTCTGCGGTGTGGAAGCGCGCGCGCGAGGCGCAGGTCGAGCTCACGTTGAGCGAGCTCGGCTTGTTCATTGAGGGCAGCGATGCCTTCGGCAAAGTTCCGCTCAGCCCGCCGCTTCTGCGCAAGGCAGATCTGCGCGTGAAGTTTCCAGAAAAAAGCGTTGCACAGGACTGATCTGGCGCAGTAGAGCTGGCCTACCGTGACGCTCGACGATGTCGAAGACATCGAGACCCTCCGCAGGGCCGCCAAACTTCTGGAAGCCGAAAACCAGAAGTTCGTACGCGAGATCGCGAAGCTAAAGCGCCAACTGCATGAGCTGAAGGGCGGCGACCCGGAGCAGCTGATGCTGCAGCTCGCCGGCCTCGAGCAGCAGCTCGCGACGCTGCGCAACAAGGTGTTCGGCGACTCGTCCGAGAAGAGGCCGAAAGACGAGAGCGTTGACAGCGGGCGTGTCAAACCTCAGACCGGGCACGGCCCGCGAGAGCAAGCGGCACTGTCCATAATCGAGCAGGTGCACGTCGCTGATGAGGCCGACAAGATCTGCAAAGCGTGCGGCGCCGCGCTGAGGGAATGGGCTGGGCAGTTCGAGGAGTCGGAGGAGATCGACGTAATCGAGCGCCGCTTCGTGCTAAAGAAGCACAAGCGACAGAAGTACCGCTGCAGCTGCGGACAGTGCATCGAAACGGCGCCAGGCCCTGCAAAGCTCTTCGACGGCGCGCGGTATTCACCGAGCTTCGCGATCAGCGTCGCCGTGGAAAAATACCTCGATCACCTGCCGCTCGAGCGACAGGTGCGTGTGATGCAGCGTGAAGGCCTCGAAGTGCAGTCCCAGACGCTTTGGGATCAGATCAACGCGCTCGCCTCGGTGCTCACGCCGGTTCACGACAGACTGCAAGAATATGTGCTGTCGCACTCCGTTGTCGGTGCTGACGAGACGCACTGGCGACTGATGGGTGCCAAGGGCAAACCGGAAGGCGATGCCAAACGCTGGCAGGTCTGGGCAGTCGTGTGTGCTGACGCTGTCTCCTACCGCATCCTCGACAGCCGCTCCGCCAAGGCCGCTGCAGAGGTGCTCGACGACTACTCCGGCACGGTCCTCTGCGACGGCTACAGCGCCTACGACTCGCTTCGAAAGAAGAGCGGCCGTTTCAAACTGGCTCACTGCTGGGCGCACGTGCGACGCAAGTTCGTCGAAGTCGAAGAGCAGCATCCCGCAGCCTGCAAGCAGATTCTGGACTTGATCGGCGAGCTTTACGCTGTCGAGCGTGAGGCGAAGACAGGCCCGCCAGCACTCAAGCTGCAGCTTCGCAACGAGCGTTCGAGACCCATCGTTGCACGCATTCACGAGTGGGCTCTGCAAGCTCAGGCGCTGCCGCAGAGCCCGCTCGGCAAGGCGATCGCCTACATGGGCGGGATGTGGGAGGGCTTGCAGCTGTTCCTACACGACCCAGCGATCGACATCGACAACAACGCGACTGAGCGTGCGTTGCGCGGCGTGGTCGTGGGCAGGAAGAATCACTATGGCTCGCGCTCTCAGCGCGGGACCGAAGTCGCCACGCTCTTCTACAGCTTGCTCGAGAGCGCCAAACTTGCAGGCGTCGGCCCGCACACGTATCTCAAGATCGCGACCAACGCGGCGCTGCACGGCGCCCCCATCCCGCTACCTCACGAGATTCGCTGAGCTGCGTTAATCTGGCCGCCCGCTCCTGTCGAGACGTGGCGCGGCGAGGACTTACCAGGAGTCCAGCCCGGAGCGGATCGGATCGGTCCTCGCCAGAGTTCCGCGGCAGCGTGGCGCGACCTCCTCGAGCTCATCGGCCCCGC
>DASQDA010000595.1:0-7234 GCA_035634435.1 Polyangiaceae bacterium | reverse complement strand
GGCGCCGCGTAGCTGCCAAAGGTCATGGCCATCGCCGCACAGCTCGCCAGCTTGCCCGACACGAAGCCCCACCCTGCAAGGTACCCCCAGAAGCGCCCGAGACGCTTACGCGCATAAACATAGGTGCCGCCTGACTCAGGGTGAAGCGCGGCGAGCTGAGCCGAAGAAGTGGCGTTGAAGAAGGCAACGAGCGCGGCTAGCGCCAGCCCCACGAGCAAACCGTTACCGGCAGCCCGCGCAGCCGGCGCAAAGGCAGCGAACACGCCCGCACCGATCATCGAGCCGAGACCGACAAAGACCGCATCGAGCGTGCCCAGCCGCCTGGCTAGGCGCGAGGGCTGCCCTGGCTCCGGTTTCGACTCGCTGACGGGAGAGCTGCGAAGGGACATCTGGCCGCCGTACGAGGACCAGCCTAGATGGTCACCGCGACGAACCGACGTCAACCACGTGACGGAGCTCACCTTGCTGGAGCTTCGTGCGTCGGGACAGGGCGTTTTAGGTCGTAACTCGCGCTAAGGACCCCCACGTCCGTGAGCGGCACGGGCAGAGCGTCACATGCCGACGCGCGTTCAGGGAAGGACCCGCAGCAGGCCGATCACGCGGGGCCTGTCGCCACCCTTGAAGTGCACTTCCATGGGCGGGCGCGCTTGCCGACCTCGGCGGGTTCGCAGTCGGTAGATCGTGTAGTCGTCGCCCTCGGCCAGCGGCCAGCAAACGCGACCCCAAGCGTCCACGACGCGCGCGTCGATCACATTCGCGCCACGCATCCGCTCCACGATGCCCGCGCTCGCGAGCCCGTAGCGCACGCCAAGATCCACGGCACAGAGCCTTGACCGCTCCACGACGAGCTCGTCGAGGGGCGTCACCTGCTCCAGGTAGGCGCGCCCGATCGCCTCCCGGCGCGCCAGCAGCGTATCGATCAGATAGGCCGACGCGGCGGGATCACTCATTTTTCCCTGCGCCACGATGGCTGTCAGCAATGGCCGGTCGAAGCGCAACACGAGCTTGGCGGCCCAGTAAGCGTCGGCCGCGTCCATCTCGAAGAAGGGCGCGAACGGGTAGGCCTCGCGCCAGCGCAGCGGGTCGAACGGCGTCGCGGAGAACGCTCCGATCGACGCCCAGCGCGTTGGTTGGCGGTCCTCCCACGGCCGTTTCCACAGACCAAAGCTGAAGGTCGCCTTGAACTGGTTTTCCCAGTCGATGAAGTGTTCCCAACCGTCCTCCCAGCGTCCCTTCTCCGCGGCGTGAGCGTCGAGCGCTTCACCAAAGTCCAGCAGGTAGTGTCGGAGAAAACGACGCCCGCCCTGCTCCACGTAAACGTCGAGGGTGTTGTCCTCTTTGATGTCGGTATGGGCGACCCAGGCCGCAAACACCCGCAAGCCGCGCAGCTCGCGGCGGTGCTCGTGCGGGACGACGTCGTTCGGGTCATCGGGCCGTACGCCGTTGGCTGCAAAGCCACCCTTGGGAACACCCTTCAGAAACTCGCTCGCGAAGGCGCGATAGCTTCCGTCGTTGGCCTGGGGCGAGGTCCGGAGCACGGCGTCGACGAAGGCGGCGTCCATCGGCACCGTGCGATTGAACGCGTCCGTGTACGTCGCCTCTGGAGAAATACTGAGCTCGGCCCGGCGGAAATCGAAGACGTTGTCCGAGGGGACATTGTAGCCGAGCGTCCAGAAGATCCGATTGACGACGATGCCGGCAGTGGTCTGAAGCTCCGGGTTCTCCAGCGTATCGAACTTGATGATGAAGGTGCGTCCCGTTGCATCTCGCACCACGAAGCCCGGATTGCCGCCGCCGCTTTTGCCCTTCACCACCTGCAGCGGCGCCCGCGGCGGACCACCGGTGTCCGGGCCCGTCGCGGCCTCCGCGGGCGTCACGTGACGCACGCTGATGCGGTTCTGAAACCAGCTCGAGTCGGGGACGTCGTCGAGCGCATTGGTATTCCAAGCAGGTTCTTCGTCCGGAATCGAAAGCACGCGATCGAGCCGCTCGACGACGAAAATTTTAGCGAAATACGCCTTGGCGTCGTATTCGCGCACCGACGGCTCGGGAATGCTCCGGGTGTCTTCGACTTGCCAGACAGTGGGCTGGTCGCGAAAGCGAGGCGTTGCGGCGCAGCCCACCAGGGTTATGCAGACGAGCCACAGGGCGAAAGACAACCGACGACTCATCATCGTTCTCAAAGCTCCGTGTCGCGACCAGTGAACGCGCGCAGCGGGTCGGTCGTGAAGTAAAACTGAAGCGCCTCGCCATAAGCGACGTCGAACGTGAAAAGAACGCGATCCTGCGAGCGGACGATGAAGCCGCCACCGAATCCGCGCTTCCACTCGCGTTCGAAGAGGTCCGTGTAGCTCGCTGCAACCTGGCCCACGTCGAAGTACAGCGAGCCCGCCACGTACTGGTGAATGGGATAGTGGTACTCGATGGTGCCAACGGCGGCCTTCTCGTCGCGAAAACGATCGAGGGGGTAGCCGCGAAGCCGGTAGGGCCCACCCAGGCGCGGCAGATCCGAGAACGGGATGTGCTCCGCCGCACCTTCCACGCCCTCCACCAGCGCGCGCAGCACCAGCACCCGTGACGCGCGGTACAGATCGATGTAGGTCGTGAGCTCCAGGCCGTGATGCCAGTAGTGGTAGTCCGCAAACGGCAGCACCGCGCCGCCGAAGGCCTCCATGTACACGCCCTGGGAAGTCGCTCCGGCGCGGTCGCGGGTGTCGACCACGAGGTTCACGTCCGTCTCCAGGGTGCTCACGCCGGCATCGAACCCGACCAGCCGACGTGTATCGTAAACCGCGTCGGTGGACGCGCTGCTGCCGCGATCGGCGCGCCCGAACTCCCGCTGGTTATAGATGCCAGTCACGCCGATCTGAGTGCGCGGACCCGGAAACCCGAGCGTGTAGCCCACCCTCCACAGCGAAAGCAGCCGTTGCTGCCGAAAGCGGCTGACGACCGCTGCCTCACGCGGATCCAGACCCATGCCAGCGGCACGGGAAGCAGCGTCACCGATTCCCTGAAACAACAATGAAGGCTCTATCTCGAAGCGCGTCATGCTCTCGACCCACAGGTGGGTGCCGCCGAAGCGAGCAGCGCGGAAGGCGAGCTGATACGCCTGCTCGAAGCGGCCGCCGAACACCACGTCGACGCTGCCCTGTTCCCCGTGACCGGCCAGGTCATCGTGGAACGCTTTGATGCCCAACGTCGGACCGAAGAAGGTGGCGACTGAAAGCTTGGGAACGATCGCGGCGGTGCGTTCGTCGTTGTAGAGGACGTCGACCACGCGCTCGACGACAGCCTCGCGGTCCAGGTAGGCGATCAGCTGGGTCACGGGAAAGAAGACGGCCTTGATGGCGTAACGCGGGACGGCAAGCACGAGCCGCGGGACGAACAGCACCACGTCCTCGGGCTCGGTGCCGGGGCGCACCGCGTAGCCACGTGCTTGGTCGGGCGACGGCCTTGCGTGCGTCGGCGCTTGAGCTGGCGCCAAGGGTGCGGGCTCGTTCGGCCGCTGCCGAGCGCCGAGGCAAGCCAGAGCGAGAGCGAGCAGCGCGATTCGACACCCCGCTCTCGGGACGGCGAACCGTTCCACCACACTCAACCTTCTTGCCACACGCACCCTTACCACGGTTGTGGTTGGAAGTAGGTGTGACTGCAGCCCTGCTGACTTTTAGCGCTGCTACTGTCGCGGCCGTGCACGTCGTCGCCAGCTACGACTCGGGCGTACCTGTTCGCCGGGCTCCTCGCCAAACGGACGAACAACAATCAGTGCGCGCGGTCTTCTTCTTGTGTCAAACTGCAAGCACCTTCTGACTTCGCTTTTTGATTGCGCCGTTCGGTCAACGGCAAGACCCATCCCCCCCCGAGCCCACCGGAGAGTCCACTTGGAGCGAGTCGTTGGAACCCTGTTCGCCCTGTCCGTTCTGGCAACCAGCCTCTGCGTCTGCGCAGAGCCCGCGCCCCAACGTGTGAAGCCGCGCGCGCTCGCGCCCGTGAGTCGCGCCTTGCTCCACGCGGCCGACGCCAACGGTGACGCCCAGGTGAGCACAGCCGAGCTCGAGGCCCTGGTTCAGCGCCACATCCAGGAGCAGGTGCAGCAGCGGTTCAGTCGACTAGACCGCAACGCCGATGGGCGCGTGACGCGAAGCGAAGTCCCCAGCATGAAAGCCGCGCGCTTTGCTCGCTTCGACGTCGATGGAGACGCCTTCTTCACCGTCATCGAGCTAGCCCAGGTCATGGAAGCCACCGCACGCCGACGCTGTGAGATGGTCGTCGCTCGGCTGGACGCGGACGGCGATGGCGCTTTGACCGCGCGCGATCTCGACTCCAGCAGCTCGACAGAGGTGGCCTCCACGCTGGAGCTGCCCACCCTCCATCTCGCTGATTCACGCTCCGCTCGGCGCGAGTAGCTAGTCCAGCGGCTGTCTGCGTTCTCGACGCTGCAGCGCTTTTTCCTCGGCGGCCTGGCGTAGCCGTGAGGGGTCCGGCCGCGCGCCGGTCGCCCATCGGAAGCGCACACCCAGTTGCCCGAAGTCGCCGCCAGAAAGACCGAGGCTATCGGGGCTGAGCAGCACCGGGATGAATGAAGCCTGGGCTTCGAGATCGGCGCTCACCAGCACCGAGCCGAGCAGTCCGCCACGGATGACGAGCTCGTCGCGCCCTGGAAGGGCAATCACATCACTCGCAACACCGACGCGAATGGCGCTCGCATGGCCCATGGCCAGCAGGTACCCGACCCGCGCGCGGAACACCCAGGGCGGCTTGGCAATGACGCGCAGGCTCTCCTCGAACAGCAAGTAGCCCTCGGGAACGAGCTGGATGCGCTGGGCCAAGATCGAGCCGAACGCGCTGCCGCTCAAGAGCGGCATGGTGGCATTGAGCTCTCCTTCGAAGGTCTGGTACTCCGCGCGAGGACCTTTGAGCACGTCGATGTCCGACCGGGTGTAGTGGGATCGTGGCTTCAAAAACTATCGCGAGAAGGGGTCGAAAAGGCCTCTACCCAAGCGGAAGGTCAGACCGGGAACGCCGCCGGAAAAGCCTGCGTAGTGACCCAGCCCGCGCAGCGAGAGCAACGGATACGTCTCGACTGCGAGCCACTGCCAGAACGGCCTGCCGAAACCGGCGATGAACACGGGCCGCGCATACGCGTATCCAGCTTCCAAGCTGCCCGCCAGAAACGGCCGCACGCGACCAAGCTCCCAGTACCTGGCAACCACGGCCTGCTCGGTGCCGCTGAACGCCGGCTGCGACGGCGCTGCGCTATCGACGCCGAAGGGCTCGGCTGCCCCGGCTTGTACGGTGAACAGCGCACACACGACAAGACTCGCGGCGCAGGCGGCCCGCAGCGCTGAGCTCCGGCGCATCAGAAGGCGCCTCCAACCGCGAGCCCATTGAGCATCGGCACGAGATGCAGGCTGGGATGCAAGGCGCCGCTCGGTCCGCCCTTGCGGCGCGCGAGTGGCCCGTAGTGCAAGAGCCAGGGGACGCCGAGGCCGGTGAGCGTCCCAACCGTGGCGCCCGTCAACACGTCCGTCAGGTAGTGGCGCTGCCCGACAACGCGCATGATGCCAGTGGTACCGGCGCTCAGGAATAGAGCCGCGCAGGCAAGGCCATCCGCCATCGGGTCACCAAACAGGTCGTGCGTCGTGTGATGCGAGCATGCGACGGCAGCGCCCGCGAAAGCGTTCGAGGTGTGGCCGCTGAAAAAACTCCGCAAGCGGTCGCTCTCCTGACAATCCTCCAGCTCAGGGTCCAGGCTGGTGCCGCAGTCGCGAACATATGGTCGCTCGCGGGCGGCGAGGCTGGACGTAACGGTTTGCAGCGCCGCGGTCACCGCGATGACCTCGGAGGTGATCAGAGCCATTTGACCGGCGACCTCTTCGCTGCGGCGATACCAGTGCGTCACCACCAGCGAGTCGATGAGTAGCGGGAACGCGATGTTCACGGAGACCAGCACGTCACTGACGTCACGTGCCCACAAAGCCGAGTGGTAGTCCCGAGGGCTCAACGTGCGGCGTCCCCATTCGTCGAAGTCATTGCGCCCGGTCGTACGGGGCGCCTTGGGCGCAATCGTGGTGGCAGCGACGGCCAGGAGAATGCTCCCTCCACTCAGCGCGTAATTGCCAAGCCCGAACTTACGCCACGAGGCATTCCACTCGCGCCGGCTCCCCTCGCCTCGTTGGGGTAGCACGGCCGCATCCAGTGGTTTGCCCGAGAGACCGGTCGGTGCGTACTCGTCGGCGTTCGAGAAGAGCCACTCGAGGTCTTCTTCCTCAGCGTCGCTCGTCATCAGCTGCTCCACCAGGTCGGCCGTTGACTCCGACCCGGCTGGAGATAGCTCTGGCGGAGGCCCCTGCCTCGAGGAAGGCGCCGACGACGCCCCTTGCGCGCTCGCGGGCACAGGCTGCACGAGCTGCAGGGCAAGGCTGGCAACGAACGCGAGAGAAGCTCTGTTCAAGGGCGGCGCGAGCATAGCCCAGAAGGGCCACGCTGGTGGAAGCGGTTGCCTCGTCGGGAACGCTATTGTGCTCGGCTCGGTGCTGATTCAGAGCGCGCGCCGCTCCTGCTCGCTCAGCACGCGCGGCGTGGCGCGCGGCGCTCGCGTGTGCTCGTCGAAGAAGGGTGACGGGAAGCCCGCGCGCGTGACCCACCACGTCAGAAGCAGCCGACTGCTACGAGCGGCGGAGCGGAAGAGCGACGCACCGGGCGACGGCGGCGGACCGACCCCGGTGGCGGAACGCATTTGCAAGAACCCGATCGGCCTACCCAGCAGGGCGTCGCGCGTCACGTTGCTGCTCTGATGGTCCATGATGCTGTGGATCAAGCCGACCACCGGCAAGCGCGGGCCCATGGTGTTACCAACGGGCGTCTTGCAAAACCTGCAGTACCAACGAAACATGCCCTTGTCGGACAAACGCAGGCACTGAAGGGCCTCGTCCTGCTGCTCGAGGCGCACGTTCGACGGCGCCATCTGAAAAATATCGGTACCGCCCCACGGATCGGTGATGCCAGAGCGCCCCAGAAAGCGCGCGAACGCTTGACTGACGTTGCTGTAGCAAACGACTCGGGCGCCCTTGGTGGGGGCAAGGCCTCCGGCCGATCCGTGCAACTTGCCGCATTCGCAGCGGAGCAACACCTGACTCTCCATGCGCCGACGCTAGCATGCTCGCCTAGCCGCGAGCAGGGCGAGCTTGCGTTCGGGGTGCCGGCGCGTCCGCGGCTGCGCGCGGGTGGTGAGCCG
>DASQDA010000594.1:0-7416 GCA_035634435.1 Polyangiaceae bacterium | reverse complement strand
CCTCCCGTGCCGCCAGCGCTCGGGCTGTCGCCACCGCTGCCGCCAACGCTCGGGCCGCCTCCAGCGCTGCCGCCCGCACCAGCGCTACCTCCGGCACTGGGTAGACCGCCAGCAGCGCCCGCTCCGCCAGCCGAGCCGCGGCCGCCGCTGGTGCCTGCACCCGGGTAAGCGCCGCCGAGCGCGAGCCCAGCACCGCCGGCCGCCTGCGCTCCTCCGCTACCACCGTTGGACGTGCTAGCCGGCACACCAGCCGTCGCTCCCATTCCAGGAGCGCCGGCGCCGAGCTTCGGCTGATCCGCTTCGCCGCTCGTTCCGCAGGCCACCACAGCGTGAACGAGCAGCGACGCCAGCAGGACTTCCCCAGCTCGCATGCCGCGTGTCCGGCACGCAGTCGGTTCGCCGCGGTTCCGCCGGAAGGTCGCGATAGCCATCACTCAGTCATACAGCAACGCCAGGGCAAGACACGCGCGCCGGCCTCAACTTGAGGCACAAGGCTGCGGCTCGTGGGCGGCTCGCGGAAAATTGTGATCGCAACAGACGTTACAGCGGAGCTGGGAGCCGTTCGGATTCCCACTCGAAGAAGCCCTGCGCCCCCACGCACGTAGCCGCAATGCTGCGGGCAAGCTCGATGCGCAGCTTCAGATCTGCGGTGGCGAAGAAGGCACGCACCTGCCGGGAAAGCGCCACGTCGGCTCGTGCGACCTCGGCAAGCAAGCGCTTCCTCGCGGGCAGCACGCCGTTTCGCAGACGCAAGTAATGATGCAGCATCGCGAGCACGGCTTCGCTTAGCAGAGCGCTGCAGTTGGCAGGATCGCGCTCACCGATGTCTTCTGCGTCTTCCAGCAAACCGGCTGCCGCATACCGCCCGGCGGTGTCTTGCTGTTGGCTCAAGGGCGAGCGCTTCGCCAGCCATTCGTGAGCCTCGCGACGAAGCGTCTCGAGGACGTCACAGCTGAGCACCGGAAAACCGGTTGCAAGCATGTGCGCCGTGCAAGGGCGGCCGCTCTGATGCTCGCTTGCGAAGTATTCGCGAATAGCTCCCGGCGGGTTGACGAAGATCTCCACTGGCACGCCGGCGAACCAGCGCTGCAAACGCTGCTTGTAGGGTGCTCGGTGGATGACGCAAATATCGAGGTCGCTCGCTCGATCTGGCTCACCACGCACGATCGATCCAGCTGCGACGATTGCCAGCGGCTGGAACGATTGCACCACGTAAGCCACAGCAGCTCGCAAGGCGCTGCCGTGCTGGTGGGCGAGCAGCGGCCAGGCAGCGTGGGCCAGAGCGTTGTCAGGGAGGTCGGTCATGGCGGCGCCCTGCCGCGGCCGTGGCGAGCTTGCTCGATGCTACTTCCGTGCGGCACGCTCCACAAGCTAGCCCTGGCCCAGGTGTGGCGAGCGCGACGACTGCAGCGGGATGCTACTCGGCGGGCACCGCTTCGCGGGAGCTCGTTTGGGGCGGCCGGTCGGGGATGATGCGCTGGAGAGCGCGCGCCACGGCGGGCAGGAACGGCAAGACGAGCACGACACCGGCCACGTTGAAGAGGATCTGTGCGTTCGCGATTTGACGGCCCACGTTGGCGCCGCCCGACATGGACTGAGCCACGGACACGAGCGCGGGCGCCAAGGCGATGCCGACCGCCGCGCAGGTGAGATTGAACATCAGGTGGAACAACCCGGTGCGTAGAGCGGGACGGCCGCGGCCGATGGTGGCGACGAGGGTATCGGCGCAGGTGCCGATCTCTGCCCCCAGCATGATCGCAACACCCGCCGGTAGTGAAATCATGCCGGACCCTGCCAACGTGATCACGATCGCCACGGTGGCGGAGGAGGACTGGATGATCACGGTGAACACGGCGCCGACGAGCGCTCCGTAGATGGGCGTCTCGCCGAGGCGGCGCATGGCATCGATGAAGCCCTCGTGGTTTCGCAAAGGCTTCATTGCTTCATCGATGGCTTCCAGCCCATAGAACATCATCCCGAAACCGAGCACGATGATACCGAGCTTCTTCTGGGTCTTGGACCTGCCGATGAACATCAGCAGCAGGCCTGTCACCATCAAGATCGGCACGTACTGCTCGATATCGAGAGCGATGATCTGCGAGCCCACGGTGGTGCCGATGTTGGCCCCCAGCACTACCGAAAGCGACTGCACGAACGTCAACACGCCACCACTCACCATCGCGATGACCATGATGATCGTGACGGAGGAGGACTCCAGCAGCGTGGTGGCGACGATGCCCGTGCCTACGCCGGCGAAGCGGTTCGTTGTGAACCTGGCCATCACCCGGCGCATGCCTTCGGTGTTCAGCTCCCCGAGCCCCTCGGCCAGCTGGGTAACCCCGAATATGAACAGAACTAGCCCTGCCAGCGCTGACATTGCCATGCTGAAGACAGAAAGCGTCTTGGACTTCGAAGCGGGCTCGCCGCCCTTGGCTGGCTCCCCGCCCTTGGCGGCCGCGTCAGCCTTGGAGGCGGGCTTGTCTTGCTGTTCGCTGCCGCCGCCCTCGATCTTGGGTGGCTGCAGATCGGCGGGCTGTGCCTGGGCCTCGCCGACCACGGCGCTGAGCGCGCCCGCCATCAGGGGCGCCGTGTGGAAGCTCTCCGCAGCAGTCACCGCGGCGCGTGAGAGGTGGGAAGCGTGTAGCACCAGCTGACAGAGCAGGGCTACGGCGCACAGAACGAGGGCGAGCCAACCGAGCTTGGGCTTTGCGATGCGCGACATGCTTCGCATCTTCCTTGAAGTCGGGGCCTCTCACGGCAACGAAGCCATGATGTTCCGGTGGCGATTGCCGTGCTGAACATCGGAGCGGAGGAACTCTGCCGCGCTCATCGCGAACTGCGACTCAACGCCCCATGGCACGAATGCCGTTTGTGGAGGGGGCGGGATGATTCTGGGCTGGGCACAGGAGCGGGCAGGAGGTAGGGCAGTAATGCTGGATCGTGGGCCCCCCGCGACCCGAAATGATCGACTTGGACTTCCCATCCTACGCGCTGGTGTTCTCCGCCGCGATCGTCGCTGGGGTGGTCAATTCCATCGCCGGCGGCGGCACCATTCTGACTTTTCCAGCGGCGATCGCGGCGGGGCTCTCGCCTATCGTGGCCAACGCAACCAACTGTGTGGCGCTCGTGCCAGGGGCCTTGGCCTCGGCGTGGGCGTATCGCCGGGAGCTCGAGCGCTGGGGATCTACGGTGCGGCTCCTCATCGTTGCCACCGGTCTGGGTGGCCTCGTGGGTGCCGCGGTTCTGCTCGCCACCCCGGAACGCTGGTTCGACGCAATCGTTCCCTGGCTGGTCCTCGGCGCCACGCTGCTGGTGGTCTTCCAGGGAACCATCACGCGCTGGACGCGCCGGGGTAACGTGCAGCGTGGCGGCCCGCGGGCGCTGGCGCTGGTCCTGTTCGGCATCGGCATCTACGGCGGCTACTTCGGCGCGGGACAGGGCATCTTCATGCTCGGTGCCTTCTCGCTGGTTTTGTCCGGGAGCCTGCACGAGATGAACGCGTTGAAGGTGGTGGCGGCCAGCTTCAGCAACGGCTTTGCCGCGGTTTACTTCCTGGCGCGCGGGGTGGTCGATGGCCCCATGGCGCTGACCATGTCCGCCGGGGCCATCTTGGGCGGCTTCGTGGGCGCGAGCATCGCGCGGCGTGTGAACCCTCGGCACGTCCGAGTGGCCATCGTGGTCATCGGGCTGGCGCTGACGGTCGTGCTGCTCGAGCGGGCCTACGGCGTCGTGCGAGGCAGCGCCGCCCATTCCACCGTCGCCGGTTTCCCCGGCGCTGAGCGCCGCGCCCGGGCCGCCGAGCGTACCGATGCCCCACGCCGCATCGAAGCACGTGCGTTCGCCCCCAATCTCGCCTAGCTTGGCGCCCGATGCACAGGCTGGTGAAAGGGATTCATTCGTTTCAGCGCGGTTTCTTCGCTTCTCACCGCAAGCTCTTCGAGCAGCTTGCGGCGACGGGACAGCGGCCGGAAACGCTCTTCATTACCTGCTCCGACAGCCGTGTGGACCCCAACTTGATCACCAATTCGGCGCCGGGGGAGCTCTTCATCGTGCGCAACGTTGGCAACGTGGTCCCCACCCCAGCCTTGCCCGGCGGGACTGCTGCCGCGATCCAGTACGCGGTCGAGGTTCTGGAAGTGGAGAACGTGATCATCTGCGGCCACACGCAATGTGGCGCGCTCAAGGCGATCCTCGAGCCAGAGACCGTGGCTCACCTGGAGTATGTGAAGCGCTGGGTGGGCAGCACGATCCGCGTCAAACACGTCATGGAGGAGAAGTACACCCATCTGAGCCCCGAAGAACGCCTCACCGTCGCCATCCAGGAGAACGTGCTGGCTCAGATCGAAAACTTGCGCGAGTACCCGTTCATCACGCACCGGCTGGAGGCAGGTAAGCTGCAACTGAATGCCTGGGTCTACGACGTGGGACAGGGAGAGGTCCTGGACTACGACCCGGAACAAGGCGAGTTTTTCCCACTGCGTAGCGACCCCGAGACACGTAGCGAGCCCGAAGCTGCGAAAGCCAAGCTCTAGACCGGACGCGCGAAGGTCGATTCGCGCAGCTCAGACGGGCAGCGTGCGCAGCCGAAGCGCGTTGGCGATCACGGAGACGGAGCTGAGGCTCATCGCCGCGGCCGCGACCATCGGCGACATCAGCAGCCCGAACGCGGGATAAAGAACCCCAGCCGCCAGCGGGACCCCCGCGCTATTGTAGAGGAATGCGAAGAACAGGTTCTGCTTGATGTTGGCCATGGTTGCTCGGCTGAGCTTGCGAGCGCGCACGATACCGCGCAGGTCGCCGCGGACGAGCGTGATGCCAGCGCTCTCGACGGCGACGTCGGTGCCCGTGCCCATCGCGATGCCAACCGTCGCCTGAGCGAGGGCCGGCGCATCATTGATGCCGTCGCCCGCCATGGCAACGATGCGACCCTGCTGCGCGAGCTCGCGGATCTTGGCCGCCTTTTCGTCGGGCAGGACCTCGGCAATCACTTCGCTGATTCCGAGCTTCGTGGCCACTGCTTGCGCCGTGGTCCTGCTGTCGCCCGTCAGCATGACGACCCGCAGCCCTTCGGCTGCCAGCGCGCGAATGGCCTCGGGCGTGCTCGCTTTGATCGGATCGGCGACGCACAAGAGCCCCGCCAGCTGGTCGTCGACACTGACGAACATCACCGTCTGTCCCTCGGCACGCAGCCCCTCGGCGCGTTGTGTCCAGCTTGCCGCGTCGATGCCTCGCGCCGCCAGCATCTCCAGGTTGCCGAGGGCCACGCGGTGCCCGCCGACGTTGCCCTGGACGCCTTCACCAGTGATGGATTCGAACGAGCTCATGGCGGACAACAGCAGCCCTCGCTGCGCCGCGCCCGCAACGATTGCCGCTGCCAGCGGGTGCTCGCTGGCGCGTTCCAGAGCGGCGGAGAGGGACAACACCGTCGCTTCATCGAACCCTGCAGCGGGAACCACGCCCACGAGCTTCGGTTTGCCCTCGGTGAGCGTGCCCGTCTTGTCCACGACCAGCGTGTCGACGCGGCGCAGGGTCTCGATGGCCTCCGCGTTCTTGAACAGCACGCCCAGGCTCGCGCCGCGACCCGTCGCCACCATCACCGACATGGGTGTGGCAAGGCCCAGCGCGCAAGGACACGCAATGATGAGCACCGCGATGGCGTTGATCAACGCATACGCCATGCGCGGATCCGGCCCGAGCAATGCCCAGGTCACGAAGGTGACGACGGCAACCGCGATGACAGCTGGCACGAAGTAACTCGCCACCTGGTCCGCGAGCTTCTGAATGGGCGCGCGGCTGCGTTGCGCTTCGGCGACCATGGCCACAATGCGGGCCAGCAGGGTCTCGGCGCCCACCTTCTCCGCGCGCAGGACCAGCGCACCGGCGCCGTTGAGGGTACCGCCGATGACGACGTCGCCTGGCTGCTTGGCGACGGGAATGGGCTCACCGGTGACCATCGATTCGTCGACGGGGCTACGGCCCTCGAGCACCTTGCCATCGACGGGCACCTTCTCTCCGGGCCGTACTCGCAAGCGGTCGCCGACCTGCACGGCGTCCAGAGCCACATCGACCTCGCTGCCGTCCGGGTCGAGCCGGCGCGCGGATTTGGCGGCTAGTCCCAGTAGCTTCTGGATGGCCGCGCCCGTTTGACTGCGCGCCTGGAGCTCCAGCACCTGGCCGAGCAAGATCAACGTGACGATGACGGCAGCGGCCTCGAAATAGACGGCGACCTCTCCGTCGTGACCGCGAAACGCGGGAGGGAACAGCCGGGGGGCCAGGGCCGCCACCAGGCTATAGCCGTAAGCCACACTCACCCCGAGGCCGATCAGCGTGAACATGTTCAAGCTGCGGTTGACCAGGGACTGCGCGGCCCGCTCGTAAAAGGGCCACGCCGACCACAGGCAAACGGGCGTGGCGAGCAGCAGCTCCAGGAGCACCCGGGTTCGCCCTGACATCCATGCGCTCACGGGGGCGCCCGGGAGCATGTCCCCCATGGCGAGGAACATGACCGGGGTCGTCAGCACGGCGGCGAACCAGAAGCGCCGGCTCATGTCACGCAGCTCGGGACTCGCTTGCTCGTGGCCCGATGCCGTCCGCGGCTCGAGGGCCATACCGCACTTCGGGCATGAGCCCGGAGAGCCCTGCACGATCTCCGGGTGCATGGGGCATGTCCACTCCGTGCGTGCCGGTGCGGGAACACCCGCTGGCTCGAGGGCCATACCGCACTTGCGACACGATCCGGGCTCGGTCTGCTGCACCTCTGGATGCATCGGGCAGGTGTAGGCTCCGGCGGCAACAGCGCGCTTCGCCGGCGCAGCTGGTTCCTCGTGAGCTCGCCTATCGCGAGTCGTGAATGCCTGCGGGTCGCGCTCGAACTTGGCGCGGCAACCCGCCGAGCAGAATAGATACTCGACGCCCTGGTGCTCGGAGCGATGCTGCGTCGTGTCCTTGACCGTCATGCCGCACACGGGATCGACGCGCTGGGACCCGGCGGCCGCGGCGCTCGTGTGCTCGTGGTGTTCCGAAGGAGTGGCGTTGGGTTCATGCATGAGAATCACTCGTTGCTCCGGAAGACGCTCGGGCTACCTCCACATTACACGGCGACGTGGCCGGTGCGACCTGCGGAATTACCTCAATGCGCCTGCTCGCCAAGGCCTGGCGTCGTTACGGCGCTGCTGACGTCCGAAGCGGCGAGCCTTGCACCCAGCCGCCCTGCGAGCAGCTGCTCGGCTTCCGTGCGGGCTAGCCAGTACTCGCGAAGCTGGTCGATGTACGCGCTGGCGCTTTCAACCTGGTCGCGCTTAGCCGCCAGCAGCTGAAAGGCTCCAGCGGCCATCGCGTTGTACTGAAGCTGCGTCTCGTCGAGCACCTTTTGCTTGAGTGGCAGCAGCACCTCGCGAAAGTAACCCACCGCCTCTC
>DASQDA010000593.1:0-2871 GCA_035634435.1 Polyangiaceae bacterium | reverse complement strand
CGCCGGAGATCGATCTCATTCTTGTATGCGCTCGGAGCTTGGCTCGAGCGAGCGGACGCTCGCCTCTTCCTCGGAGCCGATCGGGTTCGGACCGAAGGAAGCTACTTCGACCGCGCTCGCCCAGCGGGCCACGTCGTCGCGCTCCAGACCGCGAGCGACGAGCGCCAGCTCGCCTGGCGTTGGCTCGTTCGGGACACTAAACGGTGGGCCACGCCGTCCCGCCCAATCGATTAGCCGCGAAAGCAGCCAGCGGCGCCGCGTAACCAATGCAACCTCAACTCTGCCGGGTGGAGGCAACGCTTGCTCGAGGGTTGCATGCCACGGCGCATGAATGCGGATGACACCGGGGCCCGTCGGGGCTGGCGCTTCCATGCGGAATTCACCGTCCGCATCCGTCGAGCCAGTGATCTCGCCGCCTGCGGTGGGCGCAATCGTGAGCGTCGCGCCCGGGATTGACGAGCCGTCGTGCGCATCTCGTACTCTGCCCGTCCAGCCGGTCGTTGTCGGATCGGGCGAGAGCCAGGCAATCGTGGGCTGGGGAAGGGCAGAGGGCGCGCCGCGCCGAGTGGGGCGTTCGGCGCGTGGAGGTCGGCGCCACGCTGCCAGCAACCAGGCGGCAACGGCAACGAGACCCAATGCCCAAGGCAGCCGTCGCCAGAGGCTCGGAGGTGCAATGCTGATGGCAACCTGCCTGGGCGGGCCGGGGATCCACCAGGGGGCCGCGGACAGGTAACGTAATTCGATGCTGGTCGCTTGCGAGGCTGCAGCGAGCGTCAGATTGAGACGGCTCTGGCCATCTTCCACGGGCGCGATGCCGACGGTTCGTCCCGCTTGCAAGGCTTCGACCGTACCCGAGCTGACGGGACCGGAAGCAAAGCGAACCGCCACGTCGAGCTCGCACTCTCCGCTCGGGCTAGCAGTGGCTGTGGGCGGGGCGTCCAGCTCTGTACGTGCAGTGAGGAGCAGCGGCACTTGAACGAGCGCCTGTCGGCCCGGCTCTCCGAGCGACGCTCGCAGCTCGCCTGTCCCTGGGCCTCCCAGGCTACGCGTGGGAATGGTCAGTCGTACCGCTGCGCCCGGCTTGAGCGAGCGTCGAGCCAGGGACAGCGCGGTGCTGCTTCCAGCGGCCCAAGTGAGCTCGAACGGCAGCTCCGGAAGCTCCTCGGCGCGTCGGCTGCTCGACTCGAGGACGACGACGAGCTCCGCGTCCTCGACGGAGACGCTACGTGGCACTGACACGAACGACAGCGTGAAAGCCGGCGAGCGATCCGTCTCGACGCTGAGCTCGGCGCGATCGAGCAGCAAGCTCCTGTCGTCGAACAAAACCGTCAGACGCCCTTCTGGCGGCTCCCCTGGCCAACGCAAACAGAAACGTCCTGCAGCGTCGCTGCGGGTGAGAGCCTCCTCGTGGTTGCGCAAGGGCGCCTGCAACGCGGGCTCCGATTCGGCGCAGGACTGGCCCTCCGGCAGCAAGCGTGCGGTGCCGTCGACGCCCGCGAGCCGCACACGCAAGCTCGCGTTGGGTACCGGCTTGCCCGCATCGTCGCTCAGCGTGCCTCGCAGCTCGAAGCCGGATTTGGTCGCAGACGAGGTGGCTTCGAGCCGCGCCGAGCCGCGCACCCGCACGCTGACACTTTGGCTTGCATTCGCCGCCGAGCTGCCCAGCAGCGTCAGGGCGACAAGGAGCGAGCAGGGTGCACGTGAGCCGCGCATGTGGGGGCAATCATAGCTGTGAGCGCTCGAAATGCTTGAAGTTCCTGCTGCGCGCAGCCGTCAGAAACAGCATTCCCCCGCGAATGACGAAGACGAGCCATAGCACGGCGCGCAGCCCTCTCGAGCACAACCATTGCCCGTTGCGGCCCATGTGCGGCCGCCGCGTCCGACGCACCGACGTGTGCGGAGCTCACACCCGCGACACGGGCGCTTTCACTCACTCGCACGACGGGGTTGGCTGCTCCTCGCTGCTGCGCGCAGTGCTCGGCTTCGCTGTGCTGCTGTGTGGTCTCACGTTGAGTGGCGCCGCCGCCGCGCAAAGCGCCGACCTGGGGCGGATGCTCGAGAACCTGAAAGCGGCTGACTTTCGCGTGCGGACGCAAGCCGCACTGGCGCTTGGAGCGACGAAGAATCCGCGTGCCGCGCAGCCGCTCTGCCGCGTGCTCACGGACACGAACACGACCGTGCGCGCCGCGGCCGCAGCAGCGTTGGGTCGTTTGGGGCCAAGCAACACCGCTTGCCTCGAGAGCCGCCTCGAGCTGGAGCCACAAGCCATGGTGCGCTCGGCGATCGAAAAGGCCCTCGAGCTCATCGCCGTCGAGCCCGTGATGACGCAGTCCACGCGCTTCTACGTGGCCGTCGCCAAGGTGTCGGACAAGAGCGGCCGAGCTGGGCGCGAGCTCGAGAAGCTGGTGCGCAAGGGGGTCGAGTCCGCCAGCGCCGAGCTCGAGACCGTCGCGCTGGCTCCAGTATGGGACTCGCCCTCGCGCGCGAAACAGCGGCTAGCGAAGCGCCCTGACCTGAAGGCTTACTTCCTGTCGCCGCGGTTGCCGCCGCTCCAGTACGAAGGCGGCGCTCTGGTGGTGCGCCTGGAGGTGGCCATGTTCAGCTATCCCGAGAAGGCGCTCATCGGAAACTACACCGTCCGGCTCACCCAGCCCGACGTGAGCCAGGGCGATACTGCGAGCGAAAACGAGCTGGTGCAGATGGCCGCCGAACGCGCGCTGATGAAGTTCATCAAGCTTGCCCCCACCTTGTGAGCTCATGCCCACCCTTCGCTCAAGCCCCACGCTCGTCGAAAGCCGAAAGCTCGTCGGTCCCGGCGGAGCCAACTCTTGCTCACCCCGCACGGTGAGCTCTACCTTCGTCATTCATGCC
>DASQDA010000592.1:0-2633 GCA_035634435.1 Polyangiaceae bacterium | reverse complement strand
TTCTATCAATCACCGATCTTCGCCGCCGCGTGGCGAGCGAAATCGCGGCGCACGCCGCGCCAGGTGCACCCGGTTCGTCCCAGCCCAGCCAGGAGACGTGATGAGTGGTTCCGAAATCCCCGAGCTCCCCGCGCTCTCCGGGGCGCTGCGTGCGCATGCCGAGCAGGAGTACGCCGAGGAGCTTGCCGAGCTTGCCAAGCAAGATCAACGCCCGCGTCCTGCAAACTGGAAGCTCTCTCCGTGGGCAGCGCGCACCTACCTCATGGGTGGCAAGCTCGACAACGGGTTCGAAGTCACGCCGAAGTACATCGGCAACGTGCGCCTGATCGAGGTTGCCATTGCGACCCTGGCGACCGATCGCGCGCTCTTGCTGTATGGCGTCCCAGGCACCGCCAAGAGCTGGGTCAGTGAACATTTGAGCGCCGCGATTTCTGGCACGTCGACCCTGCTGATCCAGGGCACCGCGGGTACGGACGAGGCGACCCTTCGCTATGGCTGGAACTACGCGCAGCTTCTCGCCAAGGGCCCTTCGGAAGCCGCGCTCGTCGCCAGCCCCATGCTGCGGGCTATGCGCGAGGGCAAGCTGGCCCGCGTCGAAGAGCTGACGCGGATCCCGAGCGAGGTGCAAGACACCTTGATCACCATTCTTTCAGAGAAGACGTTGCCGGTCCCGGAGCTTGCGACCGAAGTTCAAGCCCAGCATGGCTTCAACGTGATCGCGACCGCCAACAACCGCGACCGCGGCGTGAACGAGCTATCCAGCGCGCTCGTGCGCCGCTTCAACACGGTGATCCTGCCGGTGCCCGAGAGCCTCGACGAAGAGGTCTCGATCGTGCAGCGCCGCGTGACGAGTCTCGGACGCGTGCTCGCCCTGCCCGTCGAAAAGCCCGCGCTCGACGAGATCCGGCGCGTGGTGACGGTGTTCCGCGAGCTGCGCGAAGGCAAGACGCTCGATGGCAAGACCAAGCTGAAAACACCGAGTGGCACGCTGTCGACCGCCGAGGCCATCAGCGTCATGATCAGTGGCCTGGCCATGGCAACCTTCTACGGCGATGGCGAGCTGAGGGCGAGCGATCTCACCGCCAGCCTGATCGGCGCCGTGGTCAAGGACCCGGTCCAGGACCGTGTCGTGTGGCAGGAGTACTTGCAAACGGTGGTCAAGGAGCGCGACGGCTGGAAAGACCTGTACCGCGCCAGCCGCGACTCGGTTTGAGATGGTGTATCGCCTGTTCGGCATCCGTCATCACGGGCCCGGTTGCGCGCGCAGCTTGAAGAATGCGCTCGAGAGCTTCGAGCCCGACTGCGTGCTGATCGAGGGACCGCCGGATGCCGCCAGCGCGCTCGACCTGCTCGCCAGTCCTGACCTGCGCCCCCCCGTCGCCCTCTTGATCCACGATGTGGAGGACCCGCGGCGCGGCGTCTTCTACCCATTTGCGGTGTTCTCACCCGAGTGGCAAGCGCTGCTCTATGCGAGCGCCCGCGCGGTCCCTGCGCGCTTCATCGACCTGCCCGTCACCCATTCACTGGCGCTCGACGCGCGCCGACGGACCGACCCCGCTGACGTGGATCCGCTCGTCCCGTTGCAAGCTGCGGAAGGCTCGCCGGGCGACACGCTGGACGCTGCGGCCGACGACCAGCTGCGCGAAGATCCGCTGGGCATGCTGGCCGAAGCAGCGGGCTTTTCCGATCGTGAGCAATGGTGGGACGTGCAAGTGGAGCAGCGCCGCGAGGCTACGGGCCTGTTCGAAGCCATCGCAGAAGCGATGACGCAAGTGCGCCTGCACGCGGCGCCTTCCACGAAGCGCGAGCAACGGCGCGAAGACTTGCGCGAGGCGTACATGCGCGTGAGCCTGCGGAAGGCCACCAAGGAAGGCTTTCAGCGCATCGCCGTGATCTGCGGCGCCTGGCACGTGCCCGCTCTCAGCGAGCTCGGTGGTCCCAAGCAAGCCAAGGCAGACAGCGAGCTCTTGAAGGGCTTGCCCAAGCTCAAGGTCGCCAGTACCTGGATCCCCTGGACGCATTCGCGCCTGTCGTACCGAAGTGGCTACGGAGCCGGTGTCGACTCGCCGGGCTGGTACGCGCACCTGTGGCAGTACGCCGAGGGCGCGCCCTTGGTCTGGGCCGTGCGCGCAGCACGGCTGCTGCGCTCCGAAGATCTCGACGCTTCGTCTGCGAGCGCGATTGAAACCGTACGTCTGGCGCTGACGCTGGCTGCAGTGCGCGAGCTGCCGTCGCCGGGGCTCAACGAGCTGCGCGAAGCCATCCTGGCGGTCCTGTGCAGCGGCGACAGCGTGCGTTTGACGCTGATCCGTGAGCGGCTCGATGTGGGCGAAGAGCTCGGCGCCGGGCCCGAGGGCGCCGCTCAGGTGCCGCTGCAGCGCGACTTCGCGCAGCAGGCAAAGCGGCAGCGACTCAAGCTCACGCCGGAACCAACCCTCGTCCAGCTCGATCTCAGGAAAGACAACGATCGCGACAAGAGCCGTCTCTTCCACCGCCTGCACGTGCTCGGCATCGAGTGGGGAGAGCCGCTCGGCTCGGGCAATACCTCCGGCACCTTCCGCGAAAACTGGCGACTGGCGTGGGCGCCTGAGCTCGCGCTGGAGCTCGTCGCCGCGAATCTGTTCGGCAACACC